>NZ_JARWNW010000260.1 GCF_029868325.1 Nocardia carnea | reverse complement strand
CAACCGTTTTGGCCCACTTTGGCTGGGGGGGGGGGCGTGGGTTTTTGTTTTGGTTGGGCCGGGCGGGCTTTGGGGGGGTGGGTCGTCTGTGTTTGCCCGCCCCCGCCCCGGGGGGGGCCCCCCGGGGGGCGCCCGGGCGGCGCCCCCGGCCGGGTCGTTCGATGATCGGCAGCGTCGATGCCGTGCTCGGCGGTCGGCGGATGACGCGATGATCGGGCGATTCGATCCGGCTCTCACCGGAGGTGCGTGCTGGGTACGCACTGCCGACGGCGACCGCGTTCCGTTGCCCACCAGCCGCTGGCTCGGCGGCGACCGCGCCACCGCGGCCGATATTCGCGTCGATTCGGCACTGGTCAGTTGCTGTGACGGTCCCACGGTCGACCTGGGCTGCGGCCCCGGCCGGCTCGTCGCCGCCCTCTGCCGCCGCGGGGTGATGGCGCTGGGCGTGGATATCTCCCCCACAGCAATCGCGGTAACCCGCCACCGCGGCGCGCCCGCCGTACCCCGCGACGTCTTCGGACCGCTTCCGGGGGACGGCCGCTGGCACTACGCGCTGCTCGCCGACGGCAATATCGGAATCGGCGGCGACCCGCACCGGCTGCTGCGCCGGGTCGCCCGGCTGCTGCGGCCGGACGGCGTGGCCGTCGTCGAATTCGCCGCTCCCGGAACAGGGATCAGAATCCAGGAGATCCGGCTGGAAACCCACGCCCGGACCGGCGACTGGTTCCCGTGGGCCGAAGCCGCCATCGACCATGCCGGAGCGCTCGCCGCCGAGACCGGTTTCGAACTACTCGGCACCGCCGGCATATCCGGTCGCCACCTCGCCTGGTTGCGCGGACCTGCAGAGACCTGACTGCCGGAGCCGGTGCCGTTCGAGGTGTCGGGCCGTCAGCTTGCGGGATCGGTGTCGGGGAACCAGTTGCCGTGGAATCCGGTGGGGACACGGACGCCGAGATGGACCTCCGCGAGCGGGGCGGCGGTCGGATCCCCGGCGTCGAGAATCACGAGATCGCTGGTGGCTGTTCGAGCGCGGAACACGAACAACAGCAGATATCCGGCACCGGTGGACGAGGGGACGAATACGGCCTCGCCGGGCTCGTCGGCACCGAATTCGTGTGTCCGGTGCTGCGCAGCGGGCATGTCGTAGCCGGTGAGGTGGTGTGATCCGACGGCGTACACGGTGGAGTGCGGCAGGCCGGTCGATGCGTCGTCGATCCGGGGGAACTCGACGGCGCGGTCGTCCAGGGCCCGTTCGGTGACCCGGTCGCCGGTGAGATCGATCGTCCACTCGTGCAGAGTGCCTTGGTCGTCGAAGGCGGAACTGGAACCGACCCACATCGATTCGTATCGCACCGCGTGCAGCGTGATCACGTCGCCGGTGTCGAAGGCGTTGGCCACGTGGAAGACGTAGCAGGGCGCGATCTCGAACCAGCGGACCGGGGCGGAGGGATCGTCGCGGCGCAGGACACCGATACGGGCACCGTAGCCGGGATCCCAGCGGTACGGCATCGTGCCCTGCCGGGCCAGTTCGAGACTGAACACCACCGGCAGGTCGAGGAACAGGACGTAGCGTTCGGTGATCGCGAAATCGTGCATCATGGTGAGGCCGGGGACCTCGATCGGCCGGTCCACGACGAGGGTGCCGCCGGCATCGGCGCGGTGGTAGCGCACATGCGGCGCGGTGAGGCTGCCGTAGCCGAAGAAATGGAGTTCTCCGGTGTGGGGGCAGGTTTTGGGATGTGCGGTCATCGAATTGGTCAGCGCGCCGCCGAAATCGTAGACACCGAGCGTGTCGAGTTCCCCGGTCACCTCCCAGGGCAGCGACGATTCGACGAGCGCCAGCAGATGCCCGGCGTGGCCGACGATATGCGTATTCGCGTTCGCCACGTGGAGGTTTCGGTTACCGGTGGCGGGGTCGTAGAGGGGAGTCGCGTCGCCCTCGAATTTCCCGGTGCGAACCCAGCGGTTGCGATACCACTCCGCCTTGCCGCCCCGCAGCCGGACCCCGTGCAGCATGCCCTCGCCGAGAAACCAGTGCGGCGAACCGTTTCGCGGATTGGGGCCGTTGCGCAGGTAGCGCCCGGCGAGTTCGGTAGGGATCCGGCCGGTCACGGGAAGGGTCTCCACCGTGACTTCGTGGTCGACCGGGGCGAAGTTCCCTTCCAGATGGCCCTTGGAGGAATCGGTGTCATGCGGAAGCTGCATCGGGTCGTACCTTTCGGACGAGGTGCGCCGTGTATCGCACCGGGACCAGGATCGAGAGCGGGATGAGGACGTAGGTGGCGAACTGCCCCTGCGGACCGAGGACAACCACCGAAACCAGGATGAGCAGGCCGGCCGCGAGGAAACTGCACAGCCATACGCGGGTGATCACGGCATTGAATTCGCGGAAGCCGGCCGTGCCGCTGAACTCCGGCGGTGCCTGGCGCCGTGCGATCGGCTCGGTGAACGGGCGGCCGACAGCGAGCCCGGCCGCGACAACCAGTGCCAGCCACAGTTCGGAACCGGCGCCGAGGAATCGGCCGATCAGATCGGAGCCGGTGGCCGCGCAGCCGGCCGAGGCGGCGAAGAAGAAGGCCGCGGACGCGCTGTCGATGGTCGTCTCGGCAAGATGAACTCCGCGTGCCGCCCGCAGTCCGATGAGGAGCAGGGCTGTCGCGCCGCTGACCAGTGCCGCCACCGCGACCGAGGTGAACGACGAGGCGATCGCGTACACGATCCACGGGCAGACAGCGAAAACGACGGACATGGGCACCTCTGATGGAAAGCCGACCGGGACCTACTACTTTGTCATGTCAGTAGTGACATGACAAGAGTGGGATATCATCGCCCTATGAGTCTCCGATTCGCCGCGCTCGGTCTCCTGGCACAAGAGCCCGGCAGCGGGTACGACCTCCTCAAACGCTTCGAGATCTCCATGGCCAACGTCTGGGCCGCCACGCAGAGCCAGCTCTACGGTGAGCTCGGCCGGCTGGAGCGCGAGGGGTTGATCGAGATCGCCGCCGAAGGCCCGCGGCGACGTAAGATGTACGCGATCACCGAATCCGGCCGCCATGCGCTACGTGACTGGCTTGCCACCCCCGATACCACCCCGGTCCGAAGCGGGCGCCTGCTCCGGGTATTCCTGCTGTCCGAGGTGGAGACACCGGAAGCGATCGAATTCTTCACCGATATCCAACGCAAGGCCGAGGCCGAACTCGACCATCTGACCACGCTGCTGGAACAGCTCGACTGGCGCGGCGAGAAGAACGAGTTCGGCCGCATCGCTTTGGAACACGGCCTGCGCCACTACCGCATGGAAGCCGAATGGGCCCGATGGGCAACCGACCGGCTCACCGCCCGGCGGGACCTGGCCCGATGAGATGGCGCGGTGCCGGTCAGAAAGCCAGCGAAGACCAGGGCACCTCGATCGGGAACGGGTACGGGAAGGACACGCCGGTGCCGGCGTCAGGGATCCACTCGCCCGCCATCAGGTAATTCGCCGACCGGAGCGGACGGACTCCCGGTGGAAGCTCGGCGTGGCCGATTTCGAGGATATACACACGCAGGGCGGCGATACCGGTCAGATCCTGCCGCAGTTCGACCTCCCAGTAGGAAGGAATGCCGCCGCTCGCATAACGCGCTTTCTTCGTTTCGATATCGCCCGGGGTGTTCGACGGCGAGAGCACCTCGCCGACCAGCACGGTATCGGTGGCTCGAACATCCGAACCCGGCGGGAGGCAACGGTGCACCAGGAAATCCGGAGTGACGAAGTCGGATTTTCCGGAGTGCCCGAAAAATACATTCGTCTCGAGGTTCACCCGCCAGCATCGCTCGGAATGCGACGACATATCACCATGAGCACACCGTTCGATTTCGTTGGTCAGGCGCCGCATAGCCGTTTGATGTTCCCCCGGTCCTCGCCGCAACCAGACCACCCGCCCGTCCCACAGTTCGATCTGTGCGGCTACCTCGTCGGGCAAACCCTCGAGTTCCTCCCAGGTCATGTGCTCGGGAAGGTCGGGGCGCTCCACGTCGTGGGCACTCGGCATGACCATCTGCTCATGCTACAAGCAAGTCCGGTTCGTATCGGACAAGGGCGCGAGCGGTAGGGAGCGCATGCGATGATCGCGCAGTGCGGTCCTGCCCGGCCGAGTCCGAGGTCGAGCTGGGGCTCGGCGGGGCTCAGCGTCGCGGTGCGAAGCAGGCGTGGTAGAGGTCTTTCACTTCCTGAGCAAGATCGTCGACCGGCCCGTCGGTGACCGCGCCCGGCACGATCTCGCCGATCGGAATCGAGGCGACCGGCGCCGCGGGAACACCCCATTCGCCTAACCAGGCCCTGAACTGTGCGCTGGAGGTGATGTAGACGATGCGCCCCAATCCAACCCAGCCGTGACTCGCCGAGCACATCGGGCAGTGCTCTCCGGAGGTGTAGACGGTGGCGGCGGCGCGTTCTTCCGGGGACAGGTGCCCGGCGGCCCACCGGGAAATCGCGAATTCCGGATGCTGGGTGGCGTCGCCGTCTTTCACCCGGTTGCGGTCCTCGAACAGTACCGTGCCGTCGGCGGCGACCAGGACGGAGCCGAAGGGTTCGTCCCCGGCGGCCAGCGCCTCGCGGGCCAGGTCGATGCAGCGGCGGAGGTGGGGCAGATCCTGTTCGGTAACGGTCATGCTGCCATCCTTGTCGATCGGGGACGAGCCGCGTGCCACGAGGAGGACGCCGTGTCGGGTTCGGCGCGCCGATCGGGCGCACCGGTCTCGACCTGTCGGTCCGTCGCAGGAAATCCCCAAGGGATGCGCAGGTAGTGGCGGTCTGCCGGATACCGAGGGTGTCCGGCCGGTGAACGGTAGACGGGAAACCGGCCTGCTGCCGTTTCGACGGTGTGAGCAGGGCAAGAGGCCGGGACCTGTGTGCCGGTCCCGGCCTCCTGTTCAGTCCTGGCGCGAAGCCGCATGGGTTTTCAGCGTGTGGTTTGCGCGACGGCCTCGCCGGCCGACGGTGCGGGTGTTGCGGTGACGGCGGGCTCGGTGGTCCGGGGAACGCTTGTCGTGGGCGTGGTGGGTGTGGTGGCCGGCGGATCGGCGACCTCCGTTGCGGATTCGGAGTTCGCAGGCGTCGTGGTCGGACTCGAAGGCACCGTTGCCGAATTCGGGCGCTCCGCTGTCGACGAGGGCGGCACGGCTGTCGTCTCACCGACCGGTGCCGTGGTCGTGGTAGTAGCAGTTCCGGGGGTGGCCGGGGGGCCCGTGGTCGTCGGTGCTGCGGTGCCAGTGGTGGTCGTCGTCGGTACTGCTGACGTGGTTCCGGTCGGCTCGCCGGTCTCGGTCGCCGCTGCTGCCCGATACGCGTCGTCGAGGTCTTCGGGCGTCGGCGTCGACTTCGTATTCACCGGTTCGCCTGCCTGGGCCTGCTTCGCCAGATGCGTGAGCCAGGCCGCGGCGTATTCGGCGGAGGTCAGGGGTTTGCCGTTGGCCGGGTCGGCGTCGCGCCAGTAGTCGAAGTGGTGGCCGGTGGCGTTGGGGCCCAGTGTCAGGTTGTAGGGGTCGGACAGGATCACGGGGATGGTGTTCTGATTCGTCACGATCAGCCCGATGATCTCGTTGAGGATCTTCTGCGGGAGGTAGGCCAGCGGGGCCATCTCGCCGGTGGAGATGGAGTCGGCGGGCTGCTCGCCGGCCGGGGGAGTGGCGCCGGGTTCGTAGCCCGGTTCGGAGACCCGCAGCAGGACCTCGAGGAAGGTTTCGTCACTGGCCATCCAGTTCGGCTGCGACTGGATATCGGCGAGGGCGAGCAGCGCGACCCGGCTCAGGACGACCGCGACATCCTGCCCGGTGGCCGGGGTGAGCCCGTCGCGTTCGAGAGCGTCGACGTTCATCTGCCGCGCCACATTGACCACCAGTTGCAGTAGCGCGATGTTCTCCGGCGCCGCGCAGGTGAGGTCGCCGTCGGAGCAGAACGATGCGATCTTCCCGTTCAGCGAACCGAAGTCGCCGCCCGTATCCGGGAGTGCGCCCTGGCCCGGGACCGGGTTCTTCCCGTTCTGATAGACCTGGTCGAACCCGTCCGGGTTGCCGTGCGGGTTCTCGGCACCCGGGAACGGGCCGTCGCCCGGGGCGCGGCCGGAATCGGCGAGGATGACCACACCGGTGACCTTGTCCGGGTCGACGATCGCGTAACCGCCGTCCTGCTGTTCCTGATGCCCGATCTCCATGGCGACCCGCCGCACCACATCGGCGCCTTCGCTGTAGCCGACGATGGCGAAGCGGGTGTCCGGGCAGGCCTGCGAGATCTCGCGCATCACCTGCTGGGTGTTGGCGACCCCGGAGGTGACCGCGTCCTCGTAGGTGGCCATATCCGCCGGGTAGGCGATATAGACCGCGGCGTAGGAGCCGGCGTCCACATCCTCGGCGGGGGCGTTGACCACCGGGTCCACCCATTCGCTGCTGTGATCACCCGACAGTGCTGCGGGTAGCGGGTTGCCGTGCGCGTCGACCAGCAGTTTCGTGGTCCCCTCGCGCGGGGTGTCACCGCGGCCCGCGACCGAGATGGTGACCATATCGTGGCATTCGGTCACCGACGCCTTCAGCTGCGTATCCGCCTGCTGCGAGGGTGCGGTCATCGAATAGGTGGCGCCCACCGCGGCCACCACGCCCAGGGCGGCGGGCGCGGCAATCGCCGCGGCGATGCGGTGCTGGGTGAACCAGCCGCGGGATCGTCGGGTGAACCCGCGGGATGATCGCAGAATCCAGCTACTTCGGAAAGCCATGTCCCATGCTCCATTCCAGAACTGATAAATGGACGGACTGGCCCCCCGACGGGCCGTTACGTCACCGGAGACGTCGCGGCGGGGATGCGCGGCGTTACGCGATCACTTCGGGTCGAGTGCGCCGCCGTGATATTCCACGCTGGGACTCCACAGGAAGAAACTGTCTATACCGGCTTTGTAGGTCGCGTCAATTTGGGCTCTGACCTGGGCATCACCGTAGTTCACGCCCAGACTGAAATCCTGCAGCCAGGGGATCACCGTCGCCCCCGTGCCTTTGGTCACGGTTTGGAAATCACGGAGCGAGGCGGCGACGATATCGAACGGCTGCCCGTTCGGATTCGCCACACCGTATTCACCCGGACCCCAGTGCGACGGGTAGATCATCGGCGCGACGAAATCCACCTGCGGTGCGATGAGCCGGATATCCTGCGCGATCTGGTCGGGCCGGGTGGCGGCGATCCCGTAGACCGCGGCGCTCTGGTGGGCGCCGGCGGCGTGCACCGGATCGCGGCTCTGCGCCAGGAACCCGGCGACGGCTTCGGTGGCGGGCCCCTTCAGTCCGGGGAAGCGCATACTCGACAGCCTGCCGTCGGGGCGGCGGACGTAGTCGTACATGATCCCGTCGAAGCCCAGTTCGGCGGCTTCGACCGCGAGCGCGATGTTGTAGCCGCGGACGTCGGGGTGGGCGAAATTGGTGAACGCGATCGCGCCGTAGTGGCTGGAATACGGCTGCCCGGCCGGGTTCTGCACCACCCAGTCCTGGCGGCCGTGCTGCCAGGCCCATTCGGCGAGCGTGGGATCGCGGAACGCGACGATCCGGCCGACCACCTGCACTCCCATATCGTGCAGTTGCCGCAGCGCCGCCTTCGCTTCGTAGATGGGTGTGGCGGCGCCGGTCGAGCGGGCCAGCGGCACCGTCGAGGCGTAACCGACGACACCGTCCTCGTCCTTGATATCGAGTTGCACGGTATCGATGCGTTTCTGGCGGGCCAGGTCCAGGACGGCCTCTCGCATCGGTCCGTACGACCAGGCGTGCGCGGTGACATGCACGGCCCGCATCTGCGGCAGGTCGATACCGGTGGTGAGCGCCTGCGTGGTGGTGTTACCTGCCGCGTCCACCGCCACCACCTCCGAGCCGGTGGGACTGTGCGGGAGTTCGCTCACGAAACTGCCGTCGGGGCCGGGGGTCACCGAATGCGCACCGATCGAGACCTGTTCCGCATCGGGCGCGCGCCCGCGCACGGTGACCGGGTCGCGGTAGGAGGCAGCGGTTTCCGGTTGGGTCACTTCCAATTCCGGGGCGGCGGTATCCACGGTGAAGGTCGCTTCGGCGCCGGGGCCGTCGCGCAACCAGCCGGTCAGCCCGCCCGGCGGTATCTCGGCGGTTACCGTGTGTTCGCCGTCGGACAGTGCCTCGGGCTTGTAGACGACGGTATCGCCGTCTACCCGGCCGGTGACGGGGGAACCGTCCACCTCGAGTTCGACGGCGTGCGGATCGTGTCCGGCGGCATCCACACGAAGTGTCAGATCCTTCAGTGCCGCGGCGCCGACAGGCCCCGGTGGGAGACCGGACAGCGGAAGTTCCGGGGCCGGTGAACGGCCGGCTCCGATCCCGGCGAACACCAGCAGCACGATCACGACAACACCGAATACGAGGACCGCCAACCGTTTCCGGTCGACCGCCCGGTCCCGCACGAGCACAACACACCAACTTCCGCGAACAGCTTCCCGCCCACTATGGCGAGTCCGCCGCAGCGCCGATCTGTTTCGCGGAGATGGACCGTAAATCGTTGCCGGCACGTAATATCCGGGCGATGGTGCGGTACCCGGGGAGATATGTTCGGGTGGTCGCGGCGGCACTGATCTGCGCGGCGGCCACGGCCTGCGGGGCGAGTGAACCCGCCTCGGCGGACACACCGCCGAGTACCTCCGCCCCGCCCCCGCCGCCGGCACCCCCGGATCCGGCGGCCGTCGGTGCCGACGAGCTGGGCGAGGTACCGATTCTCATGTACCACCAGGTGACCGCAGAGCCGGTCGGTGAATACGATCAGAGTCCGGCCGAGTTCCGGGCGGAACTGGACCGGCTGTATCGCGAGGGCTACCGCCCGATCACGGCCGCACAGTACATCGCCGGGGATATCGATATTGCGGCCGGAACACATCCGGTGGTGCTCACCTTCGACGATTCCACCGGCAGCCAGCTCCGGTTCACTGCGGACGGCGTGCCCACGGCGGACTGCGCGGTCGGGGTGCTGGAACGTTTCGCCGCCGACCACCCCGATTTCCCGGCCCGCGCGACCTTCTATGTCAACAACGACCCGTTCGAAGCCGATCCCCGTGCGTTGCCCTGGCTGGCCGAGCACGGTTACGAGATCGGCGCGCATACCGCGAGCCACCCCGATCTTGCCGGACTGGACGCCGCCGGCGTGCAGCGTGAACTGGCGCAGAATGTCCGGGCGATCACCGCCGCGGCGCCGGGAACCGCGGTAACCACGATGGCCCTGCCGCTGGGCAGCGCCCCGGCCGATCCCGCCCTCGCGCTCGCCGGGACCTCGGACGGTACGCCCTATCGATTCGCTGCCGCGATGCTGGTCGGCGCGAATCCCGCGCCGTCGCCGTTCGGCCCGGTGGATCCTGCTGCGGTGCCGCGGATCCGCTCCGGACTGGGCGCGGTGCCGTTCGATTCCGCCTATTGGCTCGACCTGCTCGCCGCCGAACCGGCCCGTCGCTACACCTCCGACGGCGACCCCGGACGTATCTCGTTCCCACGCAGCTCGGCGAACCGGCTCGACCCACGCTGGGCTGACCAAGCACATGCCTATTGATGTCTGCATGGGAAGGCGTTCGGGCGAGGCGGGTTCTGTGCGGCCGGAACGGTGTTGCCCGCCGCGTTCTCCGGCTCGCACTGCGTGGGAGTGTCACTCATCCCTTGGTCCGACGTCGCCGCCGACTACTGGGCCGCGGGCCGCGGTCTGCCCGGCGAGGTCCGGGCAGACCTCCGTGTCGCCGTTCGGGCGCACGTCGTCCTGCTGGACGGTTGTGGGCCGGCTCGAATCCGGCAACCGGAACTGCTTCCGCACACCGGACCGCGACCGGCGTGACCCGGTCGCGGTCGCGGGCAGGTTCACGTTCGGCTCGGCCGTGTTGCCGGCCGGCTACCGCGCCACCGGGACGACTGCCGCGTCCGCCGTCATCGTGACCGGGGCACCTGAGCCGCCCGCAGCGTGCGCGCGCGAGCAGGTCACCGCATTCAATCGGGTAGCCGGCGCATCTCGATCACGGTGAGACCCAGGTTGTCGATACGAGCCAGGATTCCGCGGATACCCGTCGGATCGGTGACCGGACCCGACAGCACGGTGGTGCCCTGGGTGTGATCGCCGGTGAGTTCGGGAAAAGCGGCAAGCGCACGTTCGGAGAGTTCGCCGTCGATGGTGAACTGGTATCGCATCGCCGTCTCCTGCCTCGTCCGGACCGGTCGCGACGGCAGGTGTCGCCGCGTCGGAATGAAGTGTGTCCCACGGCGTCACCGCCGCACATCGTCCGGAGCGGGTGAAACGGCCCCGGCCGGATCAGAGCAAGCCGCTGCGCCGCGCTTCCTGCAGCGCTTCCATCCGGGAGCTGGTACCGAGTTTGGCGTATATCCCGCGCAGATGTGTCTTGACCGTATTGATGGAGACACTGAGGTCGTCGGCGATGTGCTGGGTAGTGCGACCCGACGGCAGCTGTTGCAGAATCCGCAGCTCGGTCGCCGTGAGCGGTGGATGCTGGACCCGGCGCCGGGGCCGGTGACCGGCCCGGATGCTGTCGGCGAAGGCGCTGCAGTGCCCGAAACATCCGGCGTAGTAGTCGAGCAGGTCGATGGTGCCGGGCACATCGAAGAACGGCCGGGCCACTCGATGGGTGGCGCCGATCCGCAGGGCGTTGTCCACGGCCTCCCGGGTTTTGGAATCGTTGCCCAGTTCGCGGTGGGCGCGGGCGTGCAGCAGCCAGCCGGTGAGCCGGGCAACGGGATGGGCGCCGGAGGTCGCCGCGAGTACGGGCTCCACCTGGCCGAGGACCGTCTGATGGTTACCCGCGACGGAGGTCAGCGCCGCCGTGGACAGGACGGTATCGGGGATGAGGCCGAGCACCGCCCGCGCCCGTTCGGTGAGCTGCCGCGCGGCCGCGGTATCGCCTGCGCCCAGCAGCGCCCATACCGCGGCACTCACCAGACCGCCACCGAGGACAGGCGCGGGATCGGCATCGAGCAGGCGGCCGATACTGCGGCGCAGCCGGTCGGTGGCGCCCGGGTCGTCACCGCACTGGCAGTCGAGCAGATTGCCGACCACATGCGGCAACCGGCCCGCCACCGGCCCGGGTGTGCCGTCGCGGCGGATGTGCTCGGCGCACAGCACCCGGATCTGTTCGGGGTGCGGCTCCGAGCCCTGCAGGTAGGCGCCGTAGGCCTCGAGCGCGGTGGCGTGCACGGTTTCCGGCAGATCCAGCAGATCGTGATCGCGGGCGATGGCGCAGGCCCGTTCGGCGCGCTGCCGCATCGTCGTGATCGATCCGGCCAGGCCGGCGGTGACGGCGAGCCGGGTCACCGCGATCAAACGCAGCCGAGGATGGCAGCGAGACCGGGTGCGGCTCAACGCGATCCGTAACCGTTCCTCACCCCGGGCGAGTTCGCCGCGCAGCGCGAGCGCGGTGCCGGTGGTGACGGCGAGATAGCCGTCCAGGTCCGGGCGGTCGGCGGGCGGCATCCGCTCCGGGAAGACGATCGGATCGGAATCGGCGCCGGTCGCCACCGCGAGTTCGGCGTCCACGGCCGCGGTCAGGGCTTCGAGCCGATAGGGGCCGGCCAGTGAATGCGGGTCGTCGTCGGCGAGGAGCCGGGCGCTGTCGCGGTAGGCCTGCGCCGTACCGCTGCCACCGTGCAGCAGTGCGTCGGTGGCCTGCAGCAGCCGCAGGAAGGGATCGGTCAGCACATCCGGCGCCGCGGCCGCGAGCGCGTCGAACAGGCTTTCGCCGTGGTCGGCGAAAACCAGTGCCAGCGCGTGCTCGGCCAGGAACGAGCCCAGCTCCCGGTGATCGGGGACCGCAAGCAGATGCGCCAGCGCGGCCTGCAGTTCACCGGTCGCGGTGAGCCGGCGGGCGGCTCGCAGATGCAGATCGGCGCACAGATTCGGGCCCAGGCGATTCGCTTCGGCCAGGAAATAGGCCCGCAGCATCGGGTGGTAGGAATACCAGACCTTCCCGCTGCGGGACAGCGAGGTCATCGGGAAATTGAGCCGGTCCAGTTCGTAGAGCAGATGCGCCGCACCACCGCCGACGAGATCGTCGGCGAGTTGTTCGGTGAACTCCTCCGGGACGCTGGTGCAGGTGAGGAACTGCCGCAGCGCAGGGGAGAGCGTATCGATCAGCTCACCCACCAGCAGATCGGCGAACGCATGCGGCGGACGGGCCAGCGCGGTGAGCGCATCGGCGTTCTCGCTCGAGCTGGCGGTGAGATAGATCGCCGCGATCCGTACCAGCGCCGCCCACCCCTCGGTGAGACCCATCAAGGTGTGCAGGCTCTCGTCGTCGAGTGCGCATTCGTGCCCCGCGCACAGCCGGGACGCCTCGGCGGGGGACAGCGCCAGATCGTGCGCACCCCACCGGGTGAGCCGGGAATGCAGTTGCAGCAGATGCCAGCGGATCGGCGGATCGAAGCGGGCGCAGAGAACGGTGGTCACCGCGGGCGGCGCGTGCTGCAAGAAGTACTCCAGCCCCGCCAGGGCGAGCGGATCGGTGATGAGGTGGGCGTCGTCGATCACCACGACGGTCGGGTCCGCGCTATCGCTCAGCGCGGCGAGGATCGCTTCGGCCTCACCCACCCCCGCGGCCGGCTGCCCGGATCCGGCGGCAGGCACGCACAGCCGGGTGCGCAGCTCCGGCCACAGCGCGGTCTGGTCGCGAACGGTGAGCCAGGCGATCCGGGCCCCGGGATGCGAACGCGGCAGATGCGTTGCCACCCAGTCCGCCACGGCGACCGTTTTCCCGACCCCCACCGCACCGCACACCAGCAGGACGCCGCCGTTACGGCGGTCCACCACGGTGTCCAGGCCGGTATGCAATCGCGGCCGCGAGACCGGGTCGAAGGGGAACACCGGGATATGGGACCGTGGCCGGGCTCGCGATAACGGGCGGCCCGTCGGATCCAATGTCGGCGAAGTGGTCACGGTGCCTCCCGAAGAAAATTTCCGAAACAGCACTAGCACGCACTCGGCCGCAGCCTACCTGAGCGGAGGGCACCCTCAGCGGCCCCTGAACCAACCTGTTACCAGGGCGTATCCGGGAATATTCATCCGTAGCGGGTGAGTCGTGCACCGGCCGGACCGCCCTACCGTGGGGCGGATCCCCGCTGTGGGGATCACAGGATCCGACGTAAGCGAGGTGGACCGTGTCGTTTTGGGAAGCGCTCTGGCTGGTTGTGGTGAGCTTCGCGTTCATCGCGTACCTGTTGCTGCTGTTCTACATCATCGGCGACCTCTTCCGGGACCGGGAGACCTCCGGCTGGGTGAAGGCGATCTGGGTGGTTCTGCTGATCGTGCTGCCGCTGCTGACCTCGCTCGTCTACCTGATCGTCCGCGGTAAGGGGATGACACAGCGGTCGATCACCGAGGCCCGGCAGGTGCAGGCCGCCGAGAAGGAATACATCCAGCGCACCGCCGGCACCAACCCGGCCGCGCAGATCGCCGAGGCGAAACGGTTGCTCACCGAGGGCACGATCACCGAAGGAGAGTTCGAGCGGCTCAAGGCCAAGGCCATGTCGTGACCGCTGCGCCCCCGCCGTCACCGCAATCCGCGGTGCCGGCCCCCGGGCAGTGGGCTATCCCGCGCGGGCTGATCGTTCTGCTGGTCGCGGCGGCCACGGTGGTCGCCGTGACCGGCGCCCGCGCCTTCTCCGGTGTCCTGGGCCCCGTTTTCCTGGCGTTGATGCTCGCCATCGCCGTGCAGCCCATCCAGCAGCGGATGCAGCGCAGCGGCCGGCCCGCCTGGCTGGGGATGCTCGCGGCGCTGGTGGTGGTGTATCTGATCCTCCTCGGGCTGGTCGCGGCGCTGGCCGTATCGGCGGCTCAGCTGGCCACCGCGCTCCCGGATTACTCCGACCGGTTCGCCGATCTGCTCGTGCAGGTCCAAGATCTGCTGGCACGCTTGGATATCGACAAGGAACGGATCGACCACGCGTTGAGCAGCTTCGACCTGGGCAAACTGGTCGTGTTGCTGGAGGATCTGCTGCGCGGCCTGGCGGGCGCGTTCTCGAACCTGGTCTTCGTGGTCACCCTGCTGCTGTTCATGGTGTTCGACGGAATGTCCATCGGACGCCGGATGAATGTGCTGCGGAGTATGCGCCCCGATATCGCCCGGGCGTTGGGCTCGTTCACCTCGGGCACCCGCAAATACCTGATCGTATCCACGGTATTCGGCCTGATCGTCGCGGTCCTCGACGGCGTCGCGCTATGGCTGCTCGCGGTACCGTTCCCCCTGCTGTGGGCGCTGCTGTCGTTCATCACCAACTACATCCCGAATATCGGTTTCGTCATCGGGCTGGTGCCGCCCGCGCTACTGGCCCTGCTGGACAGCGGCTGGACCCGGATGGTCTGGGTGATCGTCGTCTACTGCGTGTTCAACGTCGTGGTGCAGTCGGTGATCCAACCCAAATTCGTCGGTGACGCGGTCGGGCTCAGCGTCACGATCACTTTTCTGTCGCTGGTGTTCTGGACATGGGTCCTCGGCGCATTGGGTGCGCTGCTGGCCATACCGCTCACGCTGCTGGCGAAGGCGGTGCTGCTCGATATCGACCCCTCGACCAGGTGGATGGATGTGCTCATCGGCGAACGCGCCCCGGGCCGGGAGAAGCCGGCGGCGGCCGAACCGCCGGCCGCGCCGGGGTGACCGTTGCGGAGTTCACCCGGGCGGGGTGAGGCGGGGCCGCTTCCGCACGGCGACAGTGGTCGTAACCACAGTGCTCGGAAGGAGCCGAGATGACCACCGCACCGCAACACACCACCCAGGCCCGCGACAGCGGCCCGCTGCGGCAGGGTTTCGCCGCGGGTGCCTCGATCGGCGCGTCGATACTGCTGCTGACGGTCGGCGTGCTCTCGGTACTCGAGGGGATCGCCGCGGTCGCCCGGGACGAGTTGTTCGTTGTCGGTATCGACTACGTCTACGAGTTCGACATCACGACCTGGGGCTGGATCCATATCGTGCTGGGCGCCATCCTGATCGTGGCGGCGCTCGGGCTGATGACGGGTACGACCTGGGGACGGGTGCTGGCGATCGTTGTGGCGGCACTGTCGATACTGGCGAACTTTCTCTGGCTGCCCTACTACCCGTGGTGGTCGACGCTGGTCATCGCCCTGAACATTGTGGTGATCTGGGCGATCGCCACCTGGCATCCCCGGACCTGACACGCCCACCTGGCGGACCGGCCCGGCCGTCCGGTGGGCGGGCCGGTCCTACCTCCTCGGCGAAGGGCACGGTGAGTTGTGAGCGATGAACACACTCGTCCGTCCGGAGGCAGCGATCCGCGCCGGATGCGCGAAATCGCCGCACAGCTGTTCCCTTCCCTGCACGGGTACCGGCGGAGCTGGTTGCGACCGGATATCGTCGCCGGCCTGACCGTCTGGGCGGTGCTGGTGCCGGAAGCGCTGGCCTACGCCACGATCGCGGGCGTTCCGCCGGTGGTCGGCCTGTACGCGGCGGTCCCGTCGCTGATCCTGTACGCGCTGGCCGGCAGTTCCCGGCATCTCGTGGTGGGCCCGATGTCGGCGACCGCGGCGCTGTCGGCCGCGCTGATCGCCCCGCTGGCCGGTGCCGACGAGGGGCGCTATATCGCGCTCACCACCGCACTCGCGATCGCGACGGGTGTGGTCGGTCTGCTGGCCGGGCTGCTGCGGCTCGGGTTCATCGCCTCGTTCATTTCCGAACCGGTGCTGAAAGGTTTCATCGTCGGGCTGGCGCTGGTGATCATCATCGGCCAGGTACCCAAACTGCTCGGTATCGAGAAACACGAGGGGGATTTCTTCGAACAGTTGTGGGGCGTGCTGACCGGGCTGGGGGATACCCAGTGGCGCACGCTGTTGATCGGCGGCCTGAGCCTGCTGCTGGTCCTCGCCGTGAAACGGTGGCTCCCGCTGATTCCGGGCGCGTTGCTCGCGGTGCTGGCCGGAATCCTGGTGGTGGCGCTGTTCGACCTGGACGACAAGGGGGTGGCGATCGTCGGGGAGATCGACCCGGGGCTGCCTGTGCCCGGCCTGCCCGGGGGCGTGGGTTTCGGCGACTACCTCGATCTGCTGGGACCGGCGGTCGGTGTCCTGCTGATCGGATTCGCCGAAGGACTGGGCGCGGCCAAGACATATGCCGCGAAAGCCGGCTACGAAATCGACCCCAACCGCGAACTGTTCGGCTTGGGCGCCGCGAACCTGGGGGCGGGTTTCACTGCCGGAATGGTGGTCAACGGCAGTTTGTCCAAAACGGCGGTCAACGGGTCAGCCGGAGCGAAGACCCAGGTCAGCGGGTTGGTGGTAGCGGTCCTGACCGTCGTGACCCTGCTCTTGCTCACGGGACTGTTCGAACAGCTACCCGAAGCCACACTGGCGGCGGTGGTGATCGCGGCGGTGATCGAACTGGTCGATATCGCCGCATTGCGGCGGCTCTACCGGGTGTGGACCGACTGGCTGGGCCATATCTACGGCCGGGTCGCCCGCGCCGATTTCGTGGCCGCGCTGGCCGCGCTGTTCGGTGTGCTGCTGTTCGACACACTGCCGGGCCTGCTCATCGGGGTCGGGGTCGCCATCGTCCTGCTCGTCTATCGCGGTTCCCGGCCGCATATCGCGGTTCTCGGTCCTCGTGACGGCTTGTGGTTGGACGTGCATCGGCACCCAGGACTCGCGCAACGCCGAAACCAGCTGGTGGTACGTGTCGAAGCGGGGTTGTATTTCGTCAACGCCGACTATGTGCGGACCCGTATCGAGCAGCTGTGCACCGAACACACCCGGCTGGTGGTGCTCGACGCCGAAACCTCGCCCGCTATCGATGTCACCGCCGCGGCGATGCTCGTCGACCTCCGGGACAGCCTCGCGCACCGCGGTATCGACTTCCGGATCGCCCGCTCGATCGGGCAGTTCGGTGACGAGCTGGCCGCCGCGCAAACCGGAACCCACCAGATCGCGGTCTACGCGAGTGTAGCCGCCGCGACAGCGGAACCACCACGCTCCCCGGGCACTGCAGACCCGGCTCGCTGACCCGGCCGGCCTCGGTGCCGCCTGGTTCACCGGCCGGTGTGCCGAATCCGGGCAGCCGGCGCGGGCCGGCTGCCCGGCCACGCAGGGGCGTGGGCACCATCCGGTACTTCAGCGGCGTGCCCGGCGCCTGATCAGCAACCCTGCGAGCGCGCCGATCAGGAACATGATCAACAGGACCAGCCACATCGGCGAACGAACGGTCACCAGCAGGAAATTGATATCCACGCGGTTGCGGTTCTGGGCGATGAACACCACGGCCAGCACGACCAGAACGGCGGCCACCCACTGGTTCACCGTGATACGAGACAGCAGTGCCGACTTCGGTGCGTCCTGGGTTGCCATCGGATCCTCCGAACAGTGGGCTGACGGTATTGCCCGAGTCTGCTGCGCCGGCGGCGGATCGGGCTTCACCCACGCCGGATGAGTTGGCAACCCTCCCGCGGCCGGGACAGGGCCGACGGCGAGTTCACCCGCCGCAGGTGATACCTCCGCGAGGAAGATCCCGCTAGCGTGGGCGATGCCGGTGCCCCCGTCCGTCCGGTCGACCACCGGACGAGCGGGTGCTCGAACCTCCGCGCCGTGACCGCTTCATCAGCCGAGACATCGCAGAGTGAGGTAACCATGACCATGCAGGTGGATTTCGACGACACCACCGATTTCGAGAATGTCGACCGCGGATTCATCGCCGAGCTCGACCCGCCGGTGGTGCAGGCGGCCGACGGGCGTGTGGTCTGGGATATCGGCGCCTACGGGTTCCTCGACGGTGAATGCCCGTCCACTGCGAACCCGAGCCTGTGGCGGCAGGGCAAGCTGTGCAACAAACAGGGGCTTTTCGAAGTCACCGAGGGGATCTACCAGGTACGCAATCTGGACCTGTCGAATATGACCTTCGTCGAGGGCCGCGAGGGCATCATCGTGATCGACCCCCTGCTGTCCGCGGAGACGGCGGCCGCCGGACTGGCCCTGTACCGCGCGCATCGCGGCGACCGCCCGGTGAAAGGCATGATCTACACCCATTCGCACGCCGACCATTTCGGCGGAGCCAGGGGAGTGGTACCCGAAGGCCACCCGGCGATACCGATTCTGGCGCCCGAAGGTTTCCTCGAACACGCGGTGAGCGAGAACGTCTACGCCGGTAATGCGATGAACCGGCGCGCGATCTTCATGTACGGCGCGGTGCTGAACAAGGCACCCGACGGCCAGATCGGGGCCGGCCTCGGGATGACCACCTCCACCGGCACCATCACCCTCATCCCGCCGACGGTGGATATCACCCACACCGGCCAGGAAGAGGAGATCGACGGGGTGCGGATGGTTTTCCAGCTGACCCCCGGTACCGAGGCGCCCGCGGAGATGAACTTCCTGTTCCCCGATCGCCGCGCACTCTGTATGGCGGAGAACGCCACCCACAATATGCACAATGTGCTGACCCTGCGCGGTGCGGTGGTGCGTGACTCCCGCGTCTGGGCCCGTTATCTCGACGAGGCCATCGCCCGGTTCGGCGATAAGGCCGATGTCGCGTTCGCCTCCCATCATTGGCCGACGTGGGGCCGGGAGAACTGGACCGCCTGGATCGCCGGTCAACGGGATATGTACTCCTACCTGCACGACCAGACATTGCGGTTGACCAACCAGGGCTACACCGGCCCGGAGATCGCGGAACAGTTCGAATTCCCGCCCGCGCTCGACAAACTGTGGGCCAACCGCGGCTACTACGGTTCCACCAGCCACAATGTGAAGGCGATCTACCAGCGGTACATGGGCTGGTACGACGGTAATCCCGCGCACCTGTGGGAGCATCCTCCGGTCGAGCAGGCGCAGCGCTATGTGGCCGATTACGGCGGTATCGAGGCGATCGTGGCCAAGGGCCGGCAGTACGCCGACGACGGCGATCTGCGGTTCGCGGCCACTCTGCTGTGCCATGCGGTATTCGCCGAACCGGGTCACGACGGCGCCAGGGAGGCGCTGGCGCAGGTCTACGAGCGGCTCGGCCACGGCGCCGAGAACGGCACCTGGCGCAACTTCTTCCTCGTCGGCGCGCAGGAATTGCGTACGGGTCCGAGCCCGGCCGCCCTCGATTCGGCCAGCCCGGAAATGATGACCGCGCTGACCCTGGACATGATCGTCGATTCGCTCGCCGTCCGGATCAACGGTCTGCGCGCCGCATCGGCCGATTTCAGCATGGACTGGGAAGTGACGGACCAGAAGCTGGTACATCGGCTGACGCTGTCCAACGGCGCGCTCACCCACCGGACCCCGACCCCGGACGCGCCGGCCACCGGGCCCGCCGATCTCACCCTCACCATGACCAAACCGGAACTGCTGCAAGCTTTGGCAGGTAAGGGATTCGACGGGATCACGATGAAAGGCGACGAAAGCGTCCTGCAGACCTTCCTAGGCCTGCTGGACACACCCGACCCGCGCTTTCCGATCGTCACCCCCTGACCAATCACTCCCGGAAGCGGTGTCCCATTCCCGGTTCGGTGACCAGATGTTTGGGATGGGACGGATCGTCCTCCAGTTTCCGGCGCAACTGGGCCAGATAGACGCGCAGGTAGTGGGTTTCGGACTGATAGGCCGGACCCCACACCTCGCGCAGCAGTTCCTGCCGGCCGACCAGTTTCCCGCGATTGCGTACCAGCATTTCCAGCACACCCCATTCCGTGGGAGTCAGATGGACTTCGGCGCCCGATTTGATGACCTTCTTCGCCGCCAGGTCGACGGTGAACGAATCGGTGACCACCACCGGTTCGTCGGGTTCGGCCGCATCCGCGGCCCGGCGCAGCGCCGCGCGTAACCGGGCGAGGAATTCGTCCATGCCGAACGGTTTGGTCACGTAGTCGTCGGCGCCGGCGTCGAGCGCGTCGACCTTGTCCGCCGAATCGGTGCGAGCGGACAGCACGATGATCGGCACCTTGGTCCAGCCGCGCAGACCGGCGAGCACCTCGATCCCGTCGATATCGGGAAGGCCGAGATCGAGCACCACCACATCGGGTTTGCGTTCGGTCGCCGCCCGCAACGCGCCCGCGCCCGTGGCCGCGGTGACCACGTCGTAGCCGCGTACCGAGAGATTGATGCGCATCGCCCGCAGGATCTGCGGTTCGTCGTCGACTACCAGGACGGTGGGCTGTTGCTGCGCACCGTGCTCCGGCTGTGCTCCGGTCTTCATGGCGAAACCTCCGTGGGCGACGTATCGGTGCGGCCGTCGGCGACCGCGAGATCGACGGTGACGGTGAGCCCCCCGCCGGGCGTGGGCGCGGCGCTCACCGAACCGCCCATGGCGTCGGCGAATCCGCGTACCACCGACAGCCCCAGACCCAGGCCGCTGGTGTTGTCCCGGTCGCCGAGCTGCTGGAACGAGTCGAAAACCCGTTCGGGATCGGCGCCGGGCAGACCCGGCCCGTGGTCGACCACCCGGACCAGGATCCGGCCGTCCACCGCCGCGGCATCGATCGTCACCTCCGATTCGGCGCCGTAGCGCAGCGCATTGTCGACGAGATTGGCCAGAATACGTTCGAGCAGATCGGGGTCGGCCTGTACCACCGTCGTCCCGATACTGACCCGTACCCGGTCGAGGGCGCCGCGGCGCGCGCCGCGCGGGCTCACGCCGACGCTGACCAGCGACCGATGCACCACCTCGTCCAGATACACGGGCCGCAATCGCGGCCGCACCACCCCCGCGGCGAGCCGCGAGGAATCGAGCAGGTTACCGACCAGCGCGGTGAGCTGATCGGCGGATTCCTCCACCGTGGCGAGCAATTCGGCCCGGTCCGCGGGGGAGAACTCGACATCGTCGGAACGCAGGCTCGAGATCGCCGCCTTGACCGCCGCCAGCGGGGTGCGCAGATCGTGGCTGACCGCCGAGAGCAGATCGCGGCGTAACCGGTCGGCCTCGGCGAGTGCCGCGGCCTTGTTCGCTTCCTCCGTGAGCTGACGCCGCTGGACCAGGCCGACGGCCTGACCGGCCACCGCCTCGAGGACCCGCCGGTCGCGGGCGCGCAGGGTCGGGCCGGACAGCAGCAGCGCATAGTCGCCGTCGCCGACCTCGATCGCGGTATCGGCCGCATCCGCGCGTTCGGGCGGATCCGTCCCGACCGCGGCGAGCGCGCCACGGTCGCGGTGGCGCAGGCTCACCGCCTGCTGGCCGTAGGTCTCGCGCAACCTTTCCAGCAGGGCGGTCGGATCGGCGCCGCGCAGCACCGCCCCCGCGAACAGGGTGAGCAGTTCGGCTTCCCGGGACGCCTGCCCGGCCTGTTCGGCCCGGCGCGCGGCGGTATCGACGAGGACCGCCACCGCGACCGCCACCACGAGCAGCAGAACCGCGGGCAGGAAATTGTTCGGCTCCTGGATAGTGACGCTGTAGCGGGGATCGGTGAACAGGATGTTGAGCAGCATGCCCGCGATCAACGCCGACGCGATCGCCGGCAGCACTCCGCCGAACAGTGCCACCGCCAGCACCGCCACGAAGTACAGCGCACTTTCGCTCACCAGCCCGAGGTAGCGGTCCAGCCAGGCGGCCAGCAGCACGGAGATCGCCGAGGGGACGGCGAACGCGGCGATCCAGGCCGCGGTGCGGCGCGCCTTGGGGCGCGGGCGTCGTCGCCGGTGCCGGCGGCCCGCCGCCTCGTGGGTGACCATATGCACGTCGATCTTGCCCGAATGCTGTACCACTTCCGCGCCGATGCCCTCGTCGAGCATCCGCGCCCAGCGCGACCGGCGGGAGGTGCCGAGCACCAGCTGGGTGGCGTTGACCGTGCGGGCGAAATCCAGCAGCGCGGTGGGCACCTCGTCGCCGACGACCGTATGCAGTTCCGCACCGAGATGTGCGGCCAGTTTCCGGACCGCGGCCATCTGCGGGGCCGCCACACCGGTCAGGCCGTCGCCGCGGACGACATGGACGACGAGCAGTTCGGCACTGGATTTCGCGGCGATCCGGCCCGCCCGCCGCACCAGCGTTTCCGATTCCCGGCCCCCGGTCACGGCCACGACCACCCGTTCCCGGGCCTCCCAGGTGGCGGTGATCCGGTGGTCGGCCCGGTATTTCGCCAGCGCCGCATCCACCTGGTCGGCCAGCCACAGCAGGGCGAGTTCGCGCAGGGCGGTCAGGTTGCCGCGCCGGAAGTAGTGCGCCAGCGCGGCATCGGCCTTCTCCGGCGCATACACATTGCCCAGCGTGATCCGCCGCTGCAGTGCTTCCGGGGTGATATCGACCAGTTCGATCTGGTCGGCGGCGCGTACCACCGCGTCGGGCACGGTCTCGTGCTGGGTGACTCCCGTGATCTGCTCGACCACATCGTTGAGACCCTCGAGATGCTGGATGTTCACGGTGGACACCACGGTGATCCCGGCGGCCAGCAGTTCCTGGACATCCTCGTACCGCTTACGGTTGCGGCTGCCGGGGGTGTTGGTATGCGCCAGTTCGTCCACCAGCACGAGGTCGGGCCGGCGGGCCAGGACGGCGTCCACATCCAGCTCGTACTGCACCGTGCCGCGATAGGGGATCGCGACCCGTGGCACCTGTTCGATACCCTCCAGCAGTTCCGCGGTCTGCGCGCGGCCGTGCGTCTCGACCACGGCGGCCACCACATCCTGGCCGCGCGCCAGGCGTCGATGCGCCTCACCCAGCATCGCGAACGTCTTACCGACCCCGGGGGCCGCGCCGAGATAGATGCGCAGCTCACCCGGGGTGCAGTGTGGTGTAGCGGTCACGTTCGAATCATGTCACCGTGCACGGATCAACGTCCGTTCGCGGTGCCGGACACGGGGTATCGGCTGTCCAGATCGAGGTTGAGTTCGAGGACGTGGACCCGGGGTTCTCCGGCGAAACCGAGTACCCGGCCGCTGGTGTGCGCGGCGACGATATCGCGGACCGCGGCCGGTTCGATACCGCGCGCTGCCGCCACCCGGTTCACCTGGATTTCGGCGTAGGCGGGCGAGATATGCGGATCCAGGCCGCTGCCGCTGCTGGTCACCGCATCCGCGGGAACCGCCGGTTCGCCGGGTGCGTCCCCGGCGATCGGCACGATCCGGCCGGTCGAATAATCCTCGCCGTACTGTGCGCATTCCACCGGAACACCCTGGTATTCGGCGCGGAACACCCGCGTGGACCCGGCTCGGCAGGGTTCGTTGACGCTGACCACACGTTCCGGGATCACCGCACCGTCCGCGGTGAAGGTCCCCATGACCGAGAGCACAGCCCCGACTCCGTCCGGTGTGCAGAACGGCCGGCCGCCGTCGACACCTTCGCGCAGGCCGATCTCATGGCTGCGCGTGCAGACCTGGGTGAGCAGGCTCGGGGTGAAGCCGGCCGATTCCGGGTCGGATCCCGCGGCGAGCAGGGCCGGGTCGGCGGGCGTGTCGACGATGTTCTCCGGGCCCAGATTGCTGCCGCCGGAGGCCAGGCTGTCGTAACCGTCGCCGGCGGCCGAGGGACGGCTCTGGAAGTACCAGGCGATCGGGTCGCCGTTGTCATCGGTGAACGATTGGCCGAGCAGGGAACTGCCCACGGCCTGACCGCCGGCCTCGACGATCGAACCGTGCGATTTATCGTGCAGCCCTGGTAGTTGGCCCGCCACCCAGACGATCCCGGGGTAGGCGAAACCAGTGATCAAGGTCAGTATCAGCAGCGCCCGCAGCGCGGCGGAATGCTGGCGGATCAGATCGGAGACAGGCATATCAGGACATCCCGGGCAGGTATTGGACGATGAGGTCGATCAGTTTGATTCCGAGGAACGGCGCCACGATCCCGCCGAGCCCGTAGATCGACAGGTTGCGGCCGAGCAGTTTCGCCGCGTTCCCGGGCGTGTACTGCACACCCCGCAGGGCCAGCGGGATCAGGGCCACGATCACCAGCGCGTTGAAGATCACCGCCGACAGGATCGCCGACTGCGGACTGGCCAGCCGCATGATGTTCAGCAGATCCAGCCCCGGGAACAGCCCCACGAACAACGCCGGGATGATCGCGAAGTACTTGGCGATATCGTTGGCGATCGAGAACGTGGTCAGCGCGCCGCGGGTGATGAGCAGCTGTTTGCCGATTTCCACGATTTCGATCAGTTTGGTCGGATCGGAATCGAGATCGACCATATTCCCGGCCTCTTTGGCGGCCGAGGTACCGGTATTCATCGCGACCCCGACATCGGCCTGGGCGAGAGCGGGCGCGTCGTTGGTACCGTCGCCGGTCATCGCGACCAGCCGCCCGCCTTCCTGTTCCCGCCGGATCAACGCCAGTTTGTCCTCGGGCGTGGCCTCGGCCAGGAAATCGTCCACGCCGGCTTCGTCGGCGATCGCTTTGGCGGTCCGCGGGTTGTCGCCGGTGATCATGACCGTGCGGATGCCCATCCGGCGCATTTCCGCGAACCGGTCGCGCATCCCTTGTTTCACGACATCCTCGAGGCGGATCACCCCGAGAACCCGGGCCCCGCCGTCGCGGATCTCTCCGACGACGAGCGGGGTTCCGCCGCCTTCAGAGATTCCGTCGACGACGCTGTCGAGCTCGGCCGGTACCGAACCGCCGTTGCTGCGAATCCACTGGGCCACCGAATTCGCGGCGCCCTTGCGTAACTGCACACCGTCGATATCCACCCCGGACATGCGGGTCGCGGCGGTGAACGGCACCCATTCGGCGTGTGCGAGTTCCCCGGGGGTGCGTTCGCGCAGCCCGTAGGCATCCTTCGCGTACACCACGATGGAGCGGCCCTCGGGGGTCTCGTCGGCGAGGCTGGACAGCTGCGCCGCATCGGTCAGCTCCTGTTCGCCGACCCCGGACAGCGCAACGAACTGCGTGGCCTGCCGGTTACCGAGGGTGATCGTGCCGGTTTTGTCCAGCAGCAGCGTGTTCACATCGCCCGCGGCTTCGACGGCCCGCCCGGACATGGCCAGAACATTGCGCTGCACCAGCCGGTCCATCCCCGCGATACCGATGGCCGACAGCAAGGCGCCGATGGTCGTCGGGATCAGGCACACCAGCAGCGAGACCAGCACGATCCCGGTGACCCCGTAGCTGCCCAGGGCGAGACTGTCCGGCACACCGGGGTTGTTGTCCTTGGAAAAGATCGCCAGCGGCTGCAGCGTGACCACCGCGACCACGAAGATCAGCGTGAGCGCGGCCAGCAGGATATCGAGCGCGATCTCGTTCGGCGTCTTCTGCCGCGCCGCGCCCTCCACCAGCGCGATCATCTTGTCGATGAAGCTCTGGCCCGGTTCCTGGGTGATACGCACGACGATCCGGTCCGACAGCACCGTGGTGCCGCCGGTGACCGCGGACCGGTCGCCGCCGGATTCCCGGATCACCGGGGCGGATTCGCCGGTGATGGCGGATTCGTCCACTGAGGCGATACCTTCCACCACATCACCGTCGCCGGGAATCACCTGACCGGCCTCGACGACGACATGGTCGCCGCGGCGCAATTGCGGCGCCGCGACGGGTTCCTCGGTGACAGCGGCGCCGGGGGCCCAGTCGACCAGCCGGCGGGCGACGGTATCGGCCTTGGCCCGGCGCAGGGTATCGGCCTGGGCCTTACCGCGGCCTTCGGCCACCGCCTCGGCGAGATTGGCGAACACCACGGTGAGCCACAGCCAGACGACGATCGCCCAGGCGAAAAAACTCGGATCGACGATCGCGAGCACCGTCGCCCAGACCGCGCCGATCTCGACGATGAACATCACCGGATTGCGCCACAGGGTGCGCGGATCCAGTTTGCGCACCGCCTGCGGTAATGAGCTCAGCAGCAGCTGCGGATCGAGCAGCCCCCCGCGGATCCGGCTCTTCGCCGGCTGCGGCGCCGCGGGTACGGGATCGGATTCGATGGTGGGAGCGGACATCAGTGCAGTCCTTCGGCGAGCGGCCCGAGCGCCAGCGCGGGCAGGAAGGTGAGAGCGACCAGGATGACGGTGACCCCGACGACCAGGCCGACGAATTGCGGCCGATGGGTCGGCAGCGTTCCTGCCGACGCGGGGGTGGTGCCCTGTTTCGCCAGTGAACCGGCCAGGGCCAGCACCAGGATCATCGGCAGGAACCGGCCGAACAGCATGGCGAGGCCGAGGGCGGTGTTGAACCATTCGGTGTTGCCGGAGAGCCCGGCGAAGGCGGAGCCGTTGTTGTTACCGGCCGAGGTGAACGCGTACAGCACCTCCGACAGGCCGTGTGGCCCGGAATCCTGGATCGAGGCCCGCTGCCCGGGCATCGCCATGGCCAGCGCGGTCCCGGTCAGCACGATCACCGGCGTCACCAGGAAATAGGCGGCGGCCAGCTTGATCTCGCGGGGAGTGATCTTCTTCCCGAGGTACTCCGGGGTGCGACCGACCATCAATCCGGCGACGAACACCGTGATCAGCGCCAGCACCAGCATGCCGTACAGGCCCGAGCCGACACCGCCGGGCGCCACCTCGCCGAGCTGCATGTTGAACATGAGCACCATGCCGCCGAGGCTGGTGTAGGAATCGTGCATCGAATCCACCGCGCCGGTGGAGGTGAGGGTGGTGGCGGCGGCGAAGGTCGCCGAATTCGCCACGCCGAACCGCTGTTCGACGCCTTCCATGGACGCCCCGACCGCGGCCGGCACGGTGCCGTGGTGCTGGAGCTGGAAAACGCTGACCAGGCTGACGCTGACCAATGCGAGCACCGTCATGACGGCGGCGATCGCGTAACCTTGTTTGCGGCTGCCGACCATACGGCCGAAGGTGCGTGGCAGCGAGAAGGCGATCACGGTCAGCAGGAAGATCTCCACCCAGTTGGTCCACGCGGTGGGGTTCTCGAACGGATGCGCGGAGTTCGCGTTGAACGGTCCGCCGCCGTTGGTGCCGAGATCCTTGATGGCCTCCTGGCTCGCGATGAGACCGCCCGGCAGGTTCTGCTGGACGCCACCGAGCGTGGTGACCACCTGATCGTTGAGATGGAAGTTCTGGATCACCCCGCCGGCGAGCAGCACAATGGCGGCGACCGTGGAGATGGGCAGCAGAATGCGCAGCGTACCGCGCACCAGATCGACCCAGAAGTTCCCGAGGGTGCCACCACGCGAGCGCGCCAGGCCGCGGACGACGGCCATGGCGACGGCCATCCCGACCGCGGCGGAGACGAAGTTCTGCACGGTCAGCCCGGCGGCCTGGGCCAGCGGGCCCAGCGTGGACTCACCCGAATAGTTCTGCCAGTTGGTGTTGGTGACGAAACTGGCGGCGGTGTTCCAGGCCAGGGCGGCGGTCATCGGGGTGGCCGTCTCGTCCGGGAACAACGGCAGTTTGTGCTGCACGGCCAGCAGGACGAACAGGAAGACCAAGCTCACCGCAGAGAAAGCGAGAACGCTGCGGGCGTAACCGCCCCAGGTCTGCTCGCGGTCCGGGGCGGCGCCGACCAGGCGGTAGAGCCCGCGTTCGAAGCGGGAATGGGTGGTCCGGGTGTAGACGCGGTACATGTAGTCCCCCAGCGGCACATGTACCGCGGCCAGCGCCGCCACCAGCGTGCCGAGGAACAGCACACCAGCAATGGTTGTACTCACTCAGAACCTCTCGGGAAACAGCAGGGCGGCCGCCATCAATCCGATGACCACGACGGCCAGGGCCAGGCCCACGGCATTGACGATGTTCACAATCGCTCCACCATCCGCTGTACGACCCCGAGCACACCGAATACCGCGACCGTGACCAGGAGATAGGCCAGGATCGACACGTCCGCCTCCATTCCGAAAACCGAGGGCAGCGCGACGCAACCCGACCGGCTGCGGCTGCCCAACCGGGTCGAAACTACGAGCCGCGAACCCCGGCGCCCCGCCCGTTGACGAGTCCTTTACGCCCCCCGTTCACGCCTTGACGCCTTCCTTGCGCGCCGTCCGAGTGGCTGCGGTGCACGCCACAAAGAATGGCCTGCTCCGGGGGCGATACGCGGTCTGCCCGGGACGTGGGTGCGTGGCCTGCTCCGGACGCGGATCTGCGGTCTGCTCCGGATAGGGCGGGTGGCAGGTATCCGGATACGATGCGGTGCTCCAGCCGATTTCTACCCGGCTGGGCCGGGGTGCGGTAAACGGCCGGGGCGTACGGGGCTGCCATGCGGGGACGCGCGAAGTCGATGTGGAGCTGTGTCCGGCGAATCGGCGCGCGAACCGGGGCAAGGGCGCACTCTGAGGGGAGGCTTCACGCAAAGAATGTCCGCCCGGCCGGGACGATCCCGGCCCCGCACCCGGAGGACCGTTCATGCACCCGTTCGCCTATACACCCGCCGAACTGGCCGATGCCATCATCCTGGCCGTGCGCTGCGTACTGCATGTGTATTCGTCGGGTACACCGTGCGTCCCGATGTGAGCGGCTCACACAGCAAAGAGCCGGGCCCCCCGGGCGGGCGGGGGGCGGGGCGGCGCGGCAGTAAGGGCGCGGAGTCGGCGCCTCGGCCCGGAGAGCGGTAACCGTTCCGCTGGGCCTCCCGCCGGCCGCGGTCGGTTCGAGGTGGCGGCCGGCACTCGAAGTGTTGCGCCGCACTCGCAC
>NZ_JARWNW010000259.1 GCF_029868325.1 Nocardia carnea | reverse complement strand
GACCAGATCGGCCTCCCGTTCGAATCTGGCGCGCACCTCCTTATCGAAGAACATCTCCCGATTCAGTAGTTTCAGCGCCGTCATCCGCGGCAGTGGCGGGTGTTTGGGCAGGTTTGCCGAGCCCCAGCCCCCCCGGGTGGGCCGGCGGTGGCCGCTCCCGACAGTGCACCGCCCGGGCAGCTCGTTGTACTGAACGAATACTGCGAGGAGCCCGGCACGGTCGCGCATGTGGAGGACGGCCGCACTGTCTACTGCACCCAGGTGGAGGCGACCGATGCGTTCGTCTGGTCGTATTCGCCGGACCCGATACCCAGGGATCCCAACACTCGCGAGTACACGTGCGCCGAGGACGGCTGTCGCTATCCCGACGGTTCGGAGGTTCCGGGGGATCAGCGGTGCGGGATCCTGTGCGGTGAACCGCCTACGTCCGGCGATGTGCAGAGCGGTTTGGCCGACTGCTTCGACTCGGGTACACCGTTCGAGGAGTGTGAACGACGGCTGCCCGAGTGAGTAATGCGCAGCTGGAGCTTTTACTGCGGGAAGAGCGTCAGAACCTGCGACATCACCTGGCGGGCGACGTCGTCGGTGGCCGAGGTGACTTCGACGGCCGGTACGCGCGGAACGACTGTGCTGCCGGTAGGTAATTCGGGGCCGACGACGGCGGAGTAGATCGGGATCCTGCTGTCGTAGAGCGAGGTCGTGCGGAAGACGGTGCGGTCGTCGATCTTCTCCTCGGTGGCGCGGGCCCGCACCTGGTCGGTGACGCGGTAGTCGTAGGCCACGGTGACGGTTTCGTCGCGATACCGGAACAGGCATTGGGTGAGCCGGCGTTCGTCGGTATCGGCGGTGCCGTCGAGTTTCGCGCGGACGGCGCACGGGTCGGCGCCGAGCAGGACGGTGTCGACGGTATCGGGGGAGCTGCCCTGAGGCGGCGACTGCCGCCAGCGGTCGATCATACCGGGCAGCAAACCGTCGGCGACCGTACACGAATCGCGGTTCGGGACGGAGAGGCCGAGGTAGAAGGCCGCGCCCGAGGGGAAGCGGGCGGTGGCGCCGCAGGCGCGGGCGCCGGGGTCGCGGTCGGGGACCAGCAGGACGTGCACGTCGCCGAGATGTTTGTCGATACCGAGTCGCGGAGCCAGCGGGGGCAGCAGGGTCGAATGCCAGGTGAGGGTGGCGGCTTCGGCGGGGGCCGGGTCGCCGAGGGTGGCGCGGCACGAGTCCAGGCCGATCGTTATGTCCTGGATTTCGCCGAGGTCCAGGTCGTCGAGGGTATCGCGGGGGAGGAGGGCGCAGACGTCGATCTGGCGCGTCGCCTGGGCGACGGCGGCCTGCTGCTGCGGGGTGTCGGCGGGTGCCGACCAGAATTGCGGCGGCGGGGCGGGGATCGCCGGGGACCGGGTGGTGCCGGTGTTCGGGTCGTCGCCGCAACCCGCCACGGCGAGTACCACGGCTGCGGCAAGTGCGAGCATGCGATAGACCGTCACCCGTGACCTCCCGGTGCGAGCTGAGCAGGACCGTTGCCCGCATCGAGTCTGCGGCACCGGCAACCTCAGCGCAAATATCCAGGGTGTCGGCCGGTTCCACGGTGTCGTCTGCGGTGTGACCCGCCACCGCACCTGGCCGGGAAGAGTGCGGGGTGGAGGTCTGCCCGCCCGGTCGGCCGGAGTCGGGGCTCAGCGTGGTGCCGCCGGCCGGTCGCGACCTGCGTTGCGGGCCGTACCCCGGTGAGCAGGCACGGTGGTGGGATCCTCCGGCCAGGCGTGCTTGGGATAGCGGCCGCGGAGGTCGGCGCGGACCTGCGGCCAGCCGGTATGCCAGAACGACGCGAGGTCCGCGGTGACCGCCACCGGGCGCCGGGCGGGGGAGAGCAGATGCAGCACGATCGGGACCCGTCCCCGGGCCAGGCGCGGTGTCTCCTTCCAGCCGAAGACTTCCTGCACCTTGACAGCCAGCACCGGTTGGTCGGCCGCGTAGTCGAGGCGGAGGCGGCTGCCGGAGGGCACCTCGAGGCGGTCGGGGGCCAGTTCGTCCATCCGGGCAGCGTCCGGCCAGGGGAGCAGGCGCTGCAGTGCCTGCCCGGCGTCGATACGTTCGAGGTCGGCGCGGCGGCGGGCGGCGGCGAGTTCGGGACCCAGCCAGGTGTCGGCGGCGGCAAGCAACGATTCGTCGTCGACCGGTGGCCACGGGGCGCCGAGGGTGCGGTGCAGGAAATCGAGGCGCTGCCGCAGGGCGACGGCGTCCGTGTCCCAGGACAGCAGGCCGAGACCGGCCGAGGTCAGCCCGCGCCGCACCGCCGCGGCCAGCTGGGCGCGATCGGGGTCGCGGAGGGGTCGTTCGGACAAGGTGATCGCGCCCAGGCGTTCGATCCGCCGCGCGACCACATCACCGTCGGCCCACTCGATTTCGTCGGCAGTCGTGATCAGGTTCGCCGCGGCGCGGCGCGCGAGCTGTTCATCGGCGACCGCCGCCAGCCGGATATATCCGTCGGACCGGCCGGGATCACGCGTGGCGACACCGACCGCCAGCCATTCCGCGTCGCCCGTTCCAGCGCCGGCGGGCAGTGTCACGGCGGTGCCGCCGGCCATGAGGTAGCTCGCGGAGTCCGGGCCGCGGCGGCGGGCCAGCCGTTCGGGATGGGCCAGCGCGACGACGTAGGCGGGATCATCGGCCCCCTCCGGTCCCTCGACCGTACGGGTCAGCCGCTCGACCTCGCGTCGCCAGCGCGCCGGCTGCTCGCGCCGCAGCGTCCGCAGCCCGGCCGCCAGATCGACGCCGGACGTATGGGTGTCGTCGTCGAGGACGGTGACCACTTCCGCGGCAGTGCGCGCCCCGACGACGGCCGCACCGTCGAGCAGTGCGCGTGCCAGCCGGGGATGCAACCCGATCCGGGCCATCCGCCGCCCGCGGTCGGTGACCTGGCCGTCTTCGTCCACGGCACCCAGTACTCGCAGAACTTCGCGCCCGGCCGCCAGACCGCCCGGTGGCGGTGCGTCCCACCAGGTGAGGCCGTGTCCGTCGGCGGTACCCCAGCACGCCAGCTCCAATGCCAACCTGGTCAGGTCGGCGGTGCGGATCTCCGGCTCGGGATAGGCGGGCAGGGTGGCGTGTTCGTATTCCGGCCAGCAGCGCCACACCCGGCCCGGTGCCTCGCGACCGGCCCGCCCGGCGCGCTGGCCGGCCACCGCCGCCGACACCCGGACCGTGGCCAGTCCGGCCAGTCCGCGCGACCGATCGATACGCGGCACGCGGGCGAGTCCCGAATCCACGACGGCCCGGACGCCGGGCACGGTCAGACTGGACTCCGCCACCGCCGTGGACAGCACCACGCGCCGTCGTGGGCCGGGCCGCAGCACGGTGTCCTGGTGCGCGGCCGAGAGCCGGCCGTGCAGGGGAAGGATATCGACGTCGCCGAGGCCGGCCAGAAGTGCCGCCGTCCGGCGGATCTCGGCGGCGCCGGGGAGGAAGACCAGGATGTCGCCGTCGGTTCCGGCGAGCGCGTCCCGGGTGGCGCGGGCGACCTGTGCTTCCTTGCGCTCGCGGGGCAGCGCCGGAAGGTATGTCGTATCGACAGGATGGGTGCGGCCCTCGACCTGTACCACCGGCGCCGGATGGTCGGCACCGAGCAGCGTCGCCAGCCGGTCGGCGGCGACGGTCGCCGAGGTGGCGAGCACCCGCAGATCCGGTCGCAGTCCGGCCCGGGCATCGAGGAGCAATGCCAGCAGCAGGTCCGCGTCGAGATGCCGTTCATGACATTCGTCGAGAACGACGGTATCGACGCCCGCCAGGTCGGGGTCGTCCTGTAACCGCCGGACCAGCAGCCCGGATGTCACGACCTCGATCCGGGTCCGCCGCCCTATCCGGCGATCTCCCCGGACGGAGTAACCGACGGTCTCACCCACCTGTTCACCCAGCAGCGCGGCCATCCGCCCGGCCGCGGCCCGCGCCGCCAGCCGCCGGGGCTCGGCTACGAGCACCCGGCCTTCGATACTCGCGGCCAGCGCCAACGGGACGAGGGTGGTTTTGCCGGTTCCGGGCGGGGCGACCAGGACGGCCGTCTCGTGTTCGGTCAGCGTTTCGACAATACGGTCGAGAACACCACGGATCGGTAGATCGGGAAGCTCGGGCAGTTTCATTACCGAACAGTCTGATACCTCGGCTCCGGGCTGCCACATCCACCGCTCGACCTGCTCGGCCGGCCGGTCTCGGTCCGGCCGGGTGCCGCCGCGATGTTATGGATCAGTTGCGCCGCGCGAGCTCACTGAGCAGGCGGTCGTGCTCGGTGTCCGGTTCTTCGCGGTTGATCTGCGGGGGCCGGTACGGCTGCGGGCGCGCGGGCCGGCGTTCGGTCTGCCGGCGAAGTTGCAGGGAGGTCAGTGCGCCGACCACCGTCGTGCAGACCGCTAGGTGGACGATGCGCGGGTCGCCGCCGGCGAGGTGGGCGATGCGCGGGTTCGGCGTGACCAGGCATATCTCGACACCGTCGCGCCGATAGTGTTGCGCGTCCTCGGCCAGCGCCGCGAGGGTGCGCAGCGACAGGAAGTCGAGCCTGGTGGTGTCGACGATCAGCGCGCCGCGCCCGGCCGCCGCCGTCTCGACGGCCTTACCTACTTCCCGCCGCCACAGCGACAGTGTGTACGCGTCGGCTTGACCCCGGACCGACAGGACGACGATCTCGCCGCGGCGCCGGACCCGGAAGAGTAGTTGTTGCTCGGGCGAGCGCGTAGACGAGGACGCGGCATGGGCCGAAGCGAAGGACGAGGAGCTGGTATCGGCATTCATAAGGCACCCGACTCGGCTCAGGATGCGTTCGCGCATCGCGGTCACGCCGACCCTGCATGTCTCAAGGTGAACCCGTGACTGTGTCCCACCCTAGCCCACTCGACCGGGTACGGGCGGGGTCGATGCGATCTCGCTGCCTTCTCTTCGGTGCGGGTTTACCCGGTTCGCCGCCGGGTAGGCCGCTCGCCGGCGGCAGCGCCGTCGCCGGTCGGGACCGGGGGCAACCGGGCTCCGCCGGGCCGGCTCTTCGCCGCATTGTGCGTCCCCAACCTTCGAGAAGGGAGTTCACCATGAGTCAGATCAGCCCCGTTCAGGTCCAGAAGTATCTCTCCGGTATCGACTACCCGTGCGATCGTGACGGCTTGGTTGCCGCCGCGGAGAACAACGGAGCCGATGCGGAGGTACTGCACGCCCTCGAGGGGCTTCCGGACCGGACGTTCGACGGGCCGAACGCGGTCAGCCAGGCAATCTTCTGATCCGCGAGCGCAGCGGGTCATCCGGGTGGGGCCGTACCGGCACGGTGGGCCCCACCCGGTCGCTGCCGCCCCCGCATCGGCGTGAACAGGGACACCACGTTTGACCCGGACCATCCGGGATATCCGGCGCGGGTGAAGAAGAATATTTTCGTGCCGGCTCTCACCGAGACCCAGCGCGGCGAAATAGGAACGATCGATATTCCGGGGGGAATATCCGTACACGGGCTGCTCGATTACGAATCGTTGATATCCGCCGACGAATTGGATTTCGACGATTTACTGGATCGGGCTCGCGCGGAGCTACATGCTTTCGACGGTCCGGTGGATGCCGTTATCGCGCACTGGGATTTCCCCACCAGTGTGATCGTGCCTCTCCTCGCGCGCGAATTCGGGCTGCCCGCACCGACCCTGGAAAGCGTTCTGAAGAACGAGCACAAATACTGGAGCCGGGTACTGCAACGCGAAGTCGTACCCGAATGCGTTCCGAAATTCTGTGCGTTCGACCCGTTCGACGACGAAGCGCTCGACGATATCGATATCCCGTTTCCGTTCTGGGTGAAACCGATCAAATCGCATTCCTCGCAGTTGGGGTTCGAGGTCCCGGACCCGGAGACCTTCGTCTCCGCAGTCCAGCAGATCCGGGAGGAGATCGGCCGGATCGCCGACCCCTTCGACCGGGCGCTGGCACGGGTCGAGGTCCCCGGCGATATCCGGATGGCCGGTGGGCGTACCTGCCTGGCCGAGGAGATCGTCACCGGTACGCAGGCCGCGCCCGAGGGTTCGATGTTCCGCGGCGACTATCACGTGCACGGGGTGTTCGATATGCGCCGCGACGCCGAGGAACGCAGTTTCACCCATCTCGACTATCCGGCGCGGTCGGTGCCGCCGGACGTACAGCAGCGGATGATCGAGGTGACCGAGCGCTATCTGCGCCACACCGGTTTCGACAACGGCTGCTTCAACTCCGAATTCATGTGGGACGCCGAGACCGGGAAGCTGTGGCTCATCGAGGTCAACACCCGGATCTCGCAATCGCACAGCGATCTGTTCGCGAAGGTGGACGGTAGTTCCAATCATCTCGTCGCCATCGATGTGGCACTCGGTATTCCGCCGCGGATGCCGCACCGGAAAGGCGAATTCGCGGTGGCCGCGCAGTGCCTGGTGCCGCGCTACGAGGACGGGATCGTCACCAGGGTCCCGAACGAGGACGAGATCGCGGCATTGCGTGAGCGTTTCCCGGGCACCGTGGTGAAGATCGATGTGGAGGTCGGGGAGAAGCTCTCGGGAATGCCGAATCAGGACGCCTACCGATACAAACTCGCCACCCTTTACATCGGTGCCCCCGACGCCGAACGGCTCGAGCAGCGCTACCACGACGCCATCGCGGCGCTGCCGTTCGAATTCGAGGAGGTCCACTGAGGTTGCACACCGTCGATACTTTCCCCTACCGGGTTACCGAGACCGAGAACGTTTTCATCCCGATGCGCGACGGCGCGCGTCTCGCCGCCCGTATCTGGCGGCCCGATACCGACGAACCGATGCCGGCGGTATTGGAGTACATCCCTTATCGGAAACGGGATCTCACCCGCGCCCGGGACGCCCTGAACCATCCGTACCTGGCCGGGCACGGCTATGTGAGTGTGCGCGTGGACCTGCGCGGCAGCGGTGATTCCGACGGTGTCCTGTGCGACGAATACCTGCCGGTCGAACACGAGGACGCCTGCGATGTGATCGAATGGCTGGCCGCGCAGCCGTGGTGCGACGGCAAGGTCGGGATGATGGGTATCTCCTGGGGCGGTTTCAACAGCCTGCAGGTGGCCGCGCGCCGGCCGCCGGCCCTGAAGGCGATCATCAGCGCATCGGCGACCGAAGACCTCTATGTCGACAATATGCACTACATGGGTGGCTGCCTGCTCTCGGACAATCTGTCCGAGGCGACGGTGATGTTCGCGTTCAACAGCCTGCCGCCGGACCCGGCGATCGTCGGCGACCGCTGGCGCGAACTGTGGCACGAACGCCTGGCGGGCAGCGGCCTGTGGATCGAGAACTGGCTGGAACACCAGCATCGCGACGACTACTGGAAACGGGCCTCGGTGAACGAGGACTACCGCGCGGTGCACTGCCCGGTACTGGCCGTCGGCGGATGGGCCGACGGGTACACCAACGCGATCTTCCGGTTGCTGGAACACCTCGAGGTGCCCCGGCGCGGACTGATCGGGCCGTGGGGTCACAAGTATCCGCACCTGGGTGTACCCGGCCCGGCGATCGGGTTTCTGCAGGAGACGGTGCGCTGGTGGGATCACTGGCTCAAGGGCCGCGATACCGGGGTCATGGACGAGCCGATGCTGCGGGCGTGGATGCAGGACAGTGTTTCGCCGCAGCCGTCCTACGCCGACCGGCCCGGCCGCTGGGTGGGTGAACCGGGCTGGCCGTCGCCGAATACGACCCCGCGGCGCTTCACGCTCACCCGGTACGCCCTCACCGAAGACGCCGACCATGCCGAGCACCGCCGGATGGATGTGCAGTCGCCGTTGAGCGTCGGTATGTTCGCCGGGAAATGGGCCTCCTATGCGGCCACCCCGGACCTGCCGGCGGACCAGCGGGAAGAAGACGGCGGCTCACTGGTCTTCGAAACCGAACCGCTGGACGAGACGTTCGAAGTACTGGGTGTCCCCGCCCTGGAACTGACGGTTTCGGCCGACCGGCCCAACGCGATGGTGGCGGCCCGGCTGTCCGATGTCGCCCCCAACGGTGAGGCCACCCGGGTGACCTACGGGCTGCTCAACCTCACCCACCGAGACGGCAGCGCGGCGCCGGAGGCACTGCAACCGGGCCGCGCGTACCGCGTGCGGGTGCCGTTGAACGGGATGGCGCATTCCTTCCCGCCCGGCCACCGGATCCGGTTGTCGATCTCGTCGTCGTATTGGCCGCTGGCCTGGCCGTCACCGGAAGCGGCGATGCTCACGATCACCACCGGGGAGAGCGCGCTGACGCTACCGCACCGGCCGCCGCGCGACGAGGACCGCCGGTTGCGCCCGTTCGAACCGGCCGAGGCCGCGCCCGAGGCGCCGTCGACGCATCTGGAACCCGGGCGGCATCACTGGAAGGTCGAACGCGATCTGGCGACGGGGGTTTCCACCCTGGAGATCGAGAACGACCAGGGCACGATCCGGCTCGACGATACCGATACCGTCGTGCGCCGGGCGACCACCGAATGGTTCAGCTTCCGCGGTAACGACCCGGAATCGGTCTGGGGTGAGACCCGCACCGTGCGCCGGTTCGAGCGCGCGGACTGGCGTACCGAGGTCACCACCCACACCACATTGCGCTGCACGTCGGAGGAATTCCTGCTCGATGCCGAACTCGACGCCTACGAACTCGACGATCCCGCCGCCGATCCGCGTACGGCGCAGAAGCGGGTGTACTCACAGAACTGGCATCGCCGGATCCCCCGCGACCTGGTGTAGCACACGCTCGCGGGCCGGATGGGGGTGTGACGCTGGTCAGACGGCGTGCGGGTAGGTGTCCCCGGGTTCGTCCGGCCCGCGGTGTGCGATGAGGTCCAGCGGGGTCAGGGCGCTGGTTTCGTCGATATGCAGCAACGCGTCGAACCGGTCCGCGGGCCGGGCATGGAAGTAGTGGCTGCGCCGTTCGTTGTCCGGACGGTAGACCACCCCGATCGCGCGTTCGAGCTGGGGCGCGTCGAGCGCGGCGACCGGTTCGCGATCGAAACGCAACAGGAACCGTTCGATCCCGGTGCGGTGCAACAGATTCTCCACGCTGCCCGGCAGCGACGGCCGCACTCGCTTCACCCTGGGCGGGCCGTCCCATTCGTCGGCGGCCAGCACGGTGCCGGTGTGGGTGGTGAAACCGAGGATGCGGGATTCGCCGGGACAGTTCTGCCGGACCAGCTGGCCCAGATTCAACTCTCCGGCCGACCCGAGTTCCGTGGCGCGTGCGTCGCCGAGATGCGAATTATGCGCCCACACCACGATTTTCGCGTCGGAGCCGGTGCGCTGCCGCAGATGTCCGCGTAATGCCGTGAGGGTGGCGAACATATGCTCGTCGCGCAGATTCCACGACGATACGCGGGAACCGAACATCGCCCGGTAGTACTGCTCGGCCGCCGCGACGAGGCGGGCGTTCTGTTCGGCGTAGAACTGTTCGTCGGGGTCTGCTTGCCCGTCGGTACGCAGATCCCGGGTGCTCATCCGTTGCAGGTCCGCCAGCTGCGCGACCACTGCGTCCGCACAATCCTCGCCGGCCCCGAACGCCGCAGCGTAACCGTAGTGCTGTTCATCGGTGTGCTGGTCGAAACAGGCATACCGGTCGCGGGCCCGCCGCGCGGCCGCGGGGTCGACACGGTCCAAGTAGCCGATCACCTCCGCGGCGGAGCGGCGCATGCTGTAGAGGTCGAGGCCGTAGAAGCCGGCGGTGCGTGCCGGGTCGCGCCGGTTGTATTCGCGCAGCCATTCCACGAAATCGCGGACCACGGTATTGCGCCACATCCACATCGGGAAACGCTGGAAACCGCGCAGCGCCTGCTCGGCGTCACCGTCGTCGCCGCGGCCGCGGATATAGCGGTTCGCGCGGTGGGCGTCGGGCCAGTCGGCCTCCACGGCCACTGCGTCGAAACCGGCGCGTTCGATGAGGGTGCGGGTCATCCGGGCCCGGGCGGCGTAGAACTCCGAGGTGCCGTGCGTGGCCTCGCCGATCAGCACGTACCGGGCGTCACCCACCAGGTCCAGCAGGACATCGTCGGACGGGACGCCGTCGGGCAGCGGGATGGCGGCGGACCGGACACCCACCTCCGGGCCGGTTGCGGCGGCCTGCTGTTCGCCCGCCGGGAGCTGCGCGGCCCGGTCGAGCAGGTCGCGGATCTCCTGGTCGGAGCTCTGGGTGAAGTCCTGGTACTCGGCGCTCACCCCGGCGAAACCGGCGGGTACGCGCGCGCAGACCATATCGTCCACGCGTCCGCGCAGCCCGGCACACGTGGCTTCGAGGGCGACGGGTACCGCGACGACCACCCGCGCCGGATGCATCCGGTACACCGTGCGCACCGCCGCATCCATCGTCGCGCCGGTCGCCAGGCCGTCGTCCACCAGGATCACCGTGCGGCCCGTGACATCGAGCAGCGGCCGCTCACCCCGGTAGGCCTGTTCCCGGCGGCGCAGTTCCCGGCCCTCCGCGCGGGCTATCCGCTCCAGGACATCGGGGCCGACCCGCTCAGCGGCGAGAACATCACGGTTGGTGACCAGAACCCCGCCGCTGGCGATCGCGCCCAGCGCCAGCTCCGAATTACCCGGGGAGCCGAGTCTGCGTACGACCAGGACATCGAGCGGTGCCCCCAGCGCCTGCGCCACCTCGTAAGCCACCGGCACACCGCCCCGCGGCAGAGCCAGGACGATGGTATCCGGATCGTGGAAACGGTCGAGTAGCGTCGCGAGCGTCCGGCCGGCCTCACGACGGTCACGGTAAGCGCTTGTCGCCATGTAGGCGCGCTACCCGGTGCGGTCCTGGGCAAACAGGGCAGGTCGGGGGCGGCCGCGGCCGGTCAGTGCTGATGGGTGGACGCCGCGGCCGGATCGCCGTCGGTGCTGTCCGTGCCGATATCGCGGTGCAGTGTCAGCAGGACGTGGTCGAGGCGGGTGCGCAGCCGCACCTCCTCGTCGGCGATCCCCGGGAGTGCCGCCACCATCCGTTCGGCGACCCGCCGCAACTTGATATTGGTTTCCTGGGAGCGCCAGCGCAGCACATGGAAGGCCTGGTCGGCATTGATCCCGTAGGCGAGCATGAGCGCGCCCTTGGCCTGCTCGATGACCATCCGGGCATCCAGCACCTGCGGCAGGGTGTCGTCGAGGGCCTCCCGGCGGAACTCGTCCGCGGCGGCGGACAGATCGATATAGAAGCCCTCGGTACCGATCGCTTCGCCGGATTCGTCGAGCATGGGCTCGGACACCACGAGCACCTCCTTGACCTCGCCCGCCGTATCGATGATGCGGTGCCGGCTGGAGAACGGGCCCCCGTCCTCGACCGACAGGATCATGGCCTCGAGCCGGTCGCGATCGTCGGGGTGCTTATGGGAGAGCAGCAGCTCGGTGGTGGGATGGACCTCCGGCGGGTGGCCGTGGATCCGGGCGGCCTCCGCCGACCATTCCCAGGTCCGGGTCGCGAAGTAGTACCGGAACCGTCCCACTTGCAGGGGGTCGCCGGCGCCGACCACCCGTTCGACGAGTTCGACTTCGGACTCCGGCAGCTCATCCCGCGCGTTCATGGCTGTGATTATTCCCCGCGCTGCCCGCACAGCCACTATCGACCGGTGCCACGGCCCGGCGCCGGCCCGGTAGGAGAAGGGGAAACTGCGGTTACGAATCCATACCGCTGTGTCCCTTCGGCGTCGATTCGTCGGTTTCGATCTGCTCGCCGGTGGGGTGTTCGTCGGCGTGGGTGGGCTCGGCGTGTTCCTCGGCGAAATCGGGTTCGTCCCGATCGGCCGCGGTCCGGGGGTCGGGATCCGGTGTGCTCATGGGTGGGCGGGTACCCCGTCGGCGGTCGGTGACACAGGCCCCGATCGTGCTCCGGTGTTTATCCCCCGCGGATCCGGGAAGCCGCCGACCGGGAAACGACCATGTTCACAGGCCGGGCACGGCACGGCCGGGCACCCCACCGAGGAGGACAACTCGTGGACCGAACATCGGATCAGGGATCCGCGACACCCGCCGCGTCCGAGGCGGCGCAGCGCCCGCTCGGCGAAGGCCGGGGCGATACCGACCCCAAACAACAACAGCTCGACCCGCTGCGGCAGGACCGGGAGAGCGGGTACCTCACCACGCAGCAGGGCGTCCGGGTGGACCACACCGATGATGCGCTGAGCGTCGGCGCGCGGGGCCCCACGCTGCTCGAAGACTTCCATGCCCGCGAAAAGGTCACCCATTTCGACCACGAACGTATTCCGGAACGCGTTGTGCATGCGCGCGGCGCGGGTGCCTACGGCTATTTCCGGCCCTACGACGATTCGCTGGCGGAATATACGGCCGCGAAATTCCTTACCGACCCCGGCACCCGGACCCCGGTTTTCGTCCGTTTCTCCACCGTCGCCGGATCCCGCGGCTCGGCCGATACCGTGCGCGACGTCCGGGGATTCGCCACGAAGTTCTACACCGAACAGGGAAATTACGATCTGGTCGGCAACAACTTCCCGGTGTTCTTCATCCAGGACGGCATCAAATTCCCGGATTTCGTGCACGCGGTGAAACCCGAACCGCACAACGAGATCCCGCAGGCACAGTCGGCGCACGATACGCTCTGGGATTTCGTGGCCGAACAGCCCGAAACCCTGCATGCGATCATGTGGCTGATGTCGGACCGCGCCCTGCCGCGTAGTTACCGGATGATGCAGGGGTTCGGCGTCCACACGTTCCGGTTCGTCAATGCCGAAGGCCGCGGAACCTTCGTGAAATTCCATTGGAAACCCGCGCTCGGCGTGCACTCGCTGGTATGGGACGAATGCCAGCAGGTCGCCGGGCGCGACCCGGACTACAACCGCCGCGACCTGTGGGACAGTATCGAAGCCGGCGATTTCCCGCGCTGGGAACTGGGCGTGCAGCTGGTGCCGGAGGAACAGGAATTCGATTTCGATTTCGACCTGCTCGATTCCACCAAGATAATCCCGGAGGAACAGGTCCCGGTGCGCCCGGTCGGTGAGATGGTGCTCGACCGCAACCCGGATAATTTCTTCGCCGAAACCGAACAGGTCGCCTTCCATACGGCCAACGTCGTACCCGGTATCGATTTCACCAACGATCCGCTGCTGCAGCTGCGCAATTTCTCCTATCTGGACACCCAGCTCATCCGCCTCGGTGGGCCGAACTTCGCACATCTCCCGGTGAACCGGCCGCTGGCCGATGTCCGCACCCATCAGCAGGACGGATTCGGCCGCCACGATATCCCGCACGGCCAGGCGTTCTACACCAAGAACACCATCGGCGGCGGCTGCCCGGCACTCGCCGACGAGGATGTGTTCCGTCATTACACCCGGCGGGAAGAGGGCGACGCGCTGCGGATCCGCGCCGAAAGCTTCAAGGAGTACTACCGGCAGCCCCGGATGTTCTGGCGCAGTATGACCGCGACCGAGGCCGAGCACATCGTCTCCGCGTTCGCCTTCGAACTCGGCAAATGCAAACGTGTGGAGATCCGTTCGCATGCGCTCGAGCAGCTGGTCCGGATCGACCCGGACCTGGCGAGCCGGGTCGCCGGCCAACTCGGACTGCCCACCCCCGAGGCCGGCCCGGTGGACGATGTGCCGTTGTCGCCGGCGTTGTCGCAGGTGAAGGATCCCCCGGCCACCATCGCCACCCGCAAGATCGCCGTCCTGGCGGCCGACGGGGTCGATGTGGCGGGCGTCGAACAGCTGCGTTCGGCGCTGCGCGAACGCGGCGCCGAAACCGAGGTACTGGCCGAACACGGCGGTGAACTCCGCGGTGCCACCGACGGGGCCCTGACCGTGGACAAAACCCTGGCGACGATGGCGTCGGTGCTCTACGACGCGGTGGTCGTGGCCGGCGGTGATACCTCCGCCCGCACCCTCGCCGCCGCGGGTCCCGCGGTGCATTTCGTGACCGAGGCATACAAGCACTTCAAACCGGTGGCAGTGCTCGGCGCGGGCGCCGAGGTGCTGCGGGCCGGCGGTATCGCCGTCCCACCCGAACCGGACACTCCGGTCGACGGGGTGCTCCAGACCGGCGACGCGGTCTCCGACGGTTTCGTGGAATCCTTCGCCACGGTGCTCGCGGGCCATCGCGTCTGGGAGCGCGACACCACGGCGATAGCCGCCTGAAGCGCGGGCGTCGCCGCATACGAAGAGCAGGGCCCGGCTGCCGCGGCACCACGCCCCGGCCGGGCCCTGTACCACGAAGCGAGCGTCAGGGACCACCACGGCGACGTCGCAGCCGCCGGGGGCGGCCGGTTTCCGCCGGGCCGAACGCGAGTGTGAACCGTTGACCGGCACCTGGCCGGGGCCGCCGTCACCGGGCTTGCCCGGCAGGCCGGTTCTGCGGGCTGAGTGATGTGCGGCGCGACCGAGCTGTTCGCCGGACTCTCAGGCGTGTGTGCCCGGCTCGCGGTTGCCGATGCCGATTACTCGGAAACCGGTGTGGGCGAGTGTGGTTTCGTCGAGGAGGTTGCGGGTGTCGACGATGACCGCCTGGACGGTCCCGGCTTCCAGTCGCGACCAGTTCAGGGTCAGGAACTCCGGCCATTCGGTGAGGACGACGAGCGCGGACGCGTCCTTTGCCACCAGATAGGGATCGTCGACCACCTGTACCGGATCCAGGCCCGGTGTCCCCGCGGGTACGCAGGGATCGTGGGCGACGACCGTGACTCCGTGGCGGCAGAGTTGTTGCGCGACGGCCACCGCGGGGGAGTCGCGGAGATCGCCGGTTCCGGCTTTGAACGCGAGGCCGAGAACACCGATCCGGGTGCCGGCGAGGGCACCGTCCACCGCGCCGGTGACCGCGTAGCGGATCTTGCGCAGCACCATCGCCTGCTGGCGGTCGTTGGCGCGGACCGCGTCGCGGACGAGCGCGAAATCCACGCCCTCGGCTTCCGCGGCGCGTAGGAGGGCGTGAGTGTCCTTGGGCAGGCAGGAGCCGCCCCAGCCGGGGCCGGGGGCGAGGAAAGCGGGGCCGATCCGGTCGTCCATACCCATCGTGTCGGTGACCCGGGTGATATCGGCGCCGACCCGTTCGCACAGATCGGCCATCGTGTTCACGAAGGAGAGCTTCACCGCGAGGAAGGCATTGCTGGCGTATTTCGCGAGTTCGGCGCTGGCCGTATCGGATCGGACGACCCTGGCGCCGGTGCCCGCGTACAGTCCGGCGACCCGGTCGGCGGCCTCGGTATCCCCGTCGCCGGCGCCGACGAGGATGCGATCCGGGTGCAGGAAATCGTGCACCGCATGGCCTTCCCGCAGGAATTCGGGGTTGCTGACCACGGCCCGGCCGGCGAGACCGGGTGCTTCGGTGAGACGGGCCGCCGTGCCGACCGGAACGGTGGATTTGGTGACCAGCGTGCAGTCCGGACGCAGCACGGTCGCCAGTGTGTCCAGGGCGCGGTCGAGCACTTCCAGATCGGCCTCGCCGCCGTCGCCCATGGGCGTCGGCAGGCACAGCAGCACCACTTCGGCCTCGGACAGCGCGCCCGGATCGGTGGTGAAGGCGAGCCGCTCCTCGGCCAGGCCCTCGCCGACGAGTTCGGGCAGGCCCGGTTCGACGATCGATACCGAACCCGCCCGCAGCCGTTCGACCTTCGCCTGATCGTTGTCCACACAGATCACGTGGTGCCCGAGGTGGGCGAGACATGCTGCGCTGGTGAGTCCCACATATCCGGCGCCGACGACACCGACGCGACTACCCATGGTGCGCCCCCTCTCCGAGTGCTTCGGCCGCGGCGGTGAGCACCCGTTCGGGTGGCACCATGAGCAGCCCGGAATCCGGGCGGTCGCCGTGCGGATCGCCGGTTCTGCCCGCCCACAACGCGATATGGTGCCGTGCGGTGGTCGGCGGGCCCCAGGTGTGCGGCGGGGTGGGGCCGAACAACAGTACCGAGGGTGTCCCGAAGGCGGTGGCGAGATGCCCCACGCCGGTATCGCCGCAGATCACCAGCTCCGCTTCGGCCACCAGTGCGGCGAGTTCCAGCAGATCGGTGCGGCCCGCGTACACCGCCGAGGCCGGTAGCCCGGACTGCGCGGCAACGGAATTCGCCAGCGGCACCTCCGCGCGCGACCCGGTGATCACCACCGGCCGGCCGGCGGCGTTCAAGGTCCGGGCTACCCGCGCGAAACGTTCGGGCGGCCAGCGGCGCGCGGGATAGGCGGCACCCGGATGGATCACCACGGCTCCCGATTCCGGCGCCGGCACCGGTGGGGCAGGCAACCGCAGCGCGTCCCGATCGGTCGCTATCCCGTGGGACTCCAGCAGCCGGCACCAGCGATCCACCTCGTGCAGATCCGCCAGCCAGTCCGGGCCGGCCAGTTCTGGGTAGTCCGGATGACGGTGGGTCAGCAGCGTATCCGGGCCGGCCGCCAGCAGATCGCGGATACTCTCCGGACCTCTGCCGTGCAGGTTGACCGCCAGCCGGGGCGGTGCGTCCGGCCAGCGCAGTGCCCCCAGCCCGGGAGTCGGCAGCAACTCGTCGACCGCGTCGATCGATTCCACCAGCCCGCGCAGCGGTTCGGGCGCGGCGAGTACCAGCCGATCGCCCGGGTAGGCGGCGCGCAGCGCACGTAAGGCGGGCACCGCGGTCAGCAGATCGCCGAGGCCGAGTGCCCGCAGTACGAGTACCGATCCGGTCAGGGCCACGACCCCTCTTCCGAGGTGCAGACGACGAGTTCGCGGACCTCGCAGCCCGGCGGCTGGCTCAGCGCGAACAGCACCGATTGTGCGACGTCGGCGGGCTGGTTGAGTTTGGCATCCGGCGGCGGTTTGTACTGTTCGGCGCGCCCGTCGAAGAACGCCGTATGCATCCCGCCGGGAATCAGCAGTGTCACGCCGACGTCACCGGCGGTTTCGGCGGCCAGCGCCCGGGTGAAGCCGACGACCCCGAATTTCGAGGCACAGTATGCGGTGGCATCGCTGACCGCTTTGATCCCCAGCGTGGACGCGCAGGTCACCACGGTGCCCCGGTGGGCCCGCAGCGCCGGCAGCGCGGCCCGCACCACGGCGACCGTGCCCAGCAGGTTCACCTGGATCACCCGTTCCCAGTCCTTGGCCGGCACCTCGTCGAGCCGTCCGCAGGCATCGGTGCCCGCGGCGGTGAACACGCCGTCGATCCGGCCGTCCGCGCGATCGGACAGTTCCTGGACCGCGTTCTCCGCGGCCGCGGTATCGGCGAGATCGGCCCGCACGAAATCGACCGTGGTTTCCGGTTGTTCGCGGTCGATCACCAGCGGCCGGCCCCCGCGTTCGAGGACCGCCGCGGTCACCGCCGCGCCGAGTCCGGAAGCGCCGCCGGTGATCAGGATATTGCCGAGTGTTTGCATCGCACTCCTTCGTGGTCGGGTCAGCCGCGGGACCGGCTGACCAGCTGAGTCGTCGAATAACCGCGGACCGTGGGGATCAGCGCTATCTCGCCGCCGTGCCGGCGCACCACCTCGGCTTCGGGCAGTTCCGCCTCGGAGTAGTCGCCGCCCTTGACCCAGATATCGGGCCGCAGCCGATCCAGCAGTGCGCTCGGTGCGGTTTCGTCGAATATCGCGACGGCATCGACCGAGGACAGTTCGAGCAGCAGCCGGGCGCGGTCGCGGGCGGCGACGATCGGCCGGCTCGGGCCCTTCAACCGGCGTACCGAGGCGTCGGAGTTCAGGCAGACGATCAAGGCGTCACCCATGGCCCGCGCCTGACGCAGCAGGCTCACGTGGCCGGGATGCAGCAGATCGAAACACCCGCCGGTGGCGACCAGCCGGCCGCCCCGGTCCCGGACCGCCGCCGCCAGCTCGGATGCCGAACCGGCGGTATCGGTGTCCTCGGTCGTGGTCGCCGCGGCACCGTCGCAGGTCGACAGGGTGGCGGCGGCGCCGGTCGCGACGAATCTGGCGGCCGTGTCCACGGCATGGGTCACCGCGTCGGCCACCGTCGACCCGTCCAGCAGCGCCGCGGCCGCGGCGGAGGCGAACCGGTCGCCGGCCCCGCAGGTATCGGGCGCGATCCGGTCCGCGCTGCGGATCGATGCGGGAACGGGGACCGTCGCCAGCCGTTTACCGTTGGCCAGGACCGCCCCGGACGAACCGAGCGTTACCGCCACCGAATCGGCGGACCACTCATCGCGCAGGACCTTCGCCAGTTCGTCGGGTTCGGCGTATCCGGGCGCGAACTGCCGCGCCTCCTTCAGATTCGGTGACACCAGCAGCGCGCCCGGTATCGGCGCCGGCCCGCGCGGATGCGGATCCCACACCACCGGTACGGCCCGGGTGAGTTCGGTGAGCAGGCGCCGGATCCGCGGATGCGCGGCCACCCCGCGGCCGTAATCGGCGACCAGGATCGCCCCGGCCGACCGCAGCGTCCGCACCACCGCCGAACTCACCGGCCCGGCATCGGCGGTGCCGTCACCGGTGTCCAGCCGCACCAGCGACTGGCCGCCCGCCCGCACCCGCGTCTTACGCACCGTCTCCCCGCGCAACACCATCGGCACGACATCGACCTCTTCGCCGAGCAGCCGCACCAGGCTGCGACCGCCCTCGTCCTCGGTGGTGGCCGTGATCAGCGCGACCTCGGCCACGGACCGGGCGGCCAGCAACGCGGCCAGCCCCGCGCCGCCGGGGCGCAGCCAGCGGCGTTCCACATCCACCACAGGCACCGGCGCCTCCGGGCACAGCCGGTTGGCGGCGCCTTCGATATCGACGTCGAGCAAGGTATCGCCGAGGACGACCAGCGGTTTCACGCCGGAATTCCCAATGCCTCGTCGAGTGCCGCGCACAATGCGTGCACCAGTGCCAGATGCACTTCCTGCACCGTGGCGGTGGTCGCCGCCTCCACCGCGATCGCGTCGTCGCACAGCGCCGCCAGCGGATTCGGCATCGGCCCGGTCATCGCCCACGTGCTGACGCCCAGCTCCTGGGCGGTTTTCGCGGCGGCCACCACGTTCTGGCTGGTACCGCTGGTGGACAACAGGATCAGGACGTCGCCGGGCCGGCCGTGCGCGCGTACCTGACGGGCGAACAGTTCGTGCCCGCCGTAGTCGTTCACGATCGCGGTACCGGCCGAGGTATCGGCGTGCAGGGCGATCGCCGACAGCGGTTGCCGCTCGTGCTGGAACCGGCCGACCAGTTCCCCGGTCAGATGCTGGGCCTCCGCCGCGCTACCGCCGTTCCCGCAGGCGAGCAACCGGCCGCCGTTGTCGAGTACGGCCGCCAGCTCACGCCCCCATCCGCTGATCTTCGGAGCGAAGGAACTGGTGCGTTGCAGCGCTGTGCACAGCGCCGCGAAATGTTCCTCGATCACGACACACCTCCTGTCTGCAGACCCCCACCCCGGTCCGCGCTGAGTTCTTCCGCCGCCTGCACCACTCGATCCGGGGTGATCGACTCCAGGCACGGATGCCCCGCGATCGGGCATTCCCGGGCCCGGCTGTCGCGGCACGGCGCCGCCTGATCGCCGAGGACGGTCACCGGAACGCCGTAGGGCGCCCACCGCGCGGCGGGCACGACGGGCGCGAACAGCGACACCACCGGCGTGCCGACGGCCGCGGCGAGATGCGCGGGGCCGGTATTGGGTGCCACCACCACGATCGCGTCGCGGAGTACGGCGGCGAGTTCGGGCAGGCCGGTGTGCCCGCCGAGATCGAGGGCATGGTTACCGGCGACGGCGGCGGTGAGCGACCGGTCGGCGGGGCCCCCGGTCACGATCACCCGGTGACCGGCCCGCAGGAGTGCGGTCACTATCGCCGCCGACCGCAGCGCCGACGGCTGCCGCGCCGGTACCGACGCGGCGGGATGCACCACCACATAACCGGGTCCGCCGGTGAGCGCGCGGGTATCCGGCAGCGGTTCGCGGACGGCGAGTTTGCCGTCGTCGCCGGGCGGTAAACGGAACCCGGCCGCTGTCGCCAGGGACAGTGCGCGCTCGGCCTCGGGCGGGTCGCCCTCGACACGATGCCGCAGATCCAGCAGCGAACCCGGATAGTCCTCGGAGATCGCGCCGATCCACGGAACCCCCGCCATTCGCAGCAGCAGTGCGAGCGGCAGCGGCGACTGGTGGAAGGACGTGAGGATCAGTGCGCGATCCAGTTCGAGGGCGCGCAGCCGGTCGACGAAGGCACTGGTATCTGCTGGGGAGACCGGCGCCGGTTCCGGGTCGATCCATGGCGCGCACCAGGTGAGGATCCGGTCCACACCGGGCAGTAGTTCGGCTCCGGCGCGGCCGCGGGGTCCGGCGAGCAGGGTCACGTGGCCGGCGTCGGCAGCAACCGCGCGGACACACGGCCCCGCCAGCAGGACATCGCCGACGTTGTCCATCCGTGCCACCAGCACTCGGCCCGTCACAACGCACCTCCCCACACCGATCCGCGGGTTTCCGTGCGGTTCCGCGCCGCACGCGTCCGCCCTGTCATGACGCTCCCGCCAACGCCGGCCGCGCCGTCACCGTGAGTTCGTGACCGTCCAGATCCGAGGGGGCCGGTGCGGTTCTGCGCGGTCTGTATCCGGGCCGTCACAGCGCACTTGCCAAGGCCGATCGCGCCGTCTCGGTGAGTTCGTGACCGTCCAGATCCGAGGGGGCCGGTGCGGTTGCGCGCGGTTCGTGTCCGGCCCGTCATGACGCACCTGCCAAAGCCAATCGGACCGCTTCGGTGAGGTCCTGCGCGACCTGCGCTTCGGCCCGTGCTCGCTGCACCTCTTCGGGACGGGTGCGGGTGGTCGGGACCAGAATGGCCCGCGCCCCGGCCGCCAACGCGGCGGCGATATCGGCCCCCGTATCGCCGATGAGCACGCACCGGCCCACCTCGACACCGAGATCGGCGGCGGCGCGGCGCACCATGGCGGGGGCCGGTTTACGGCAGGCGCAGCCGTCGTCCTCGCCGTGCACACAGACCTGCCACGTCGCGAAGGGGCCGAGTAGTTCCTCCACCCGCCGATTCACCGCTGCCAGCTGCCCGGGGGTGATCAGCCCTTTGGCGACACCGGACTGGTTGCTCACGACACCGAGCTGGATTCCGGCCGCGCGCAACATCCCGAGCGCGTCCGCGGCGCCCGGCACCGGCTGCACACCGGTCGGGTCGGCGAGGTAGGGGATATCGACGATCAGGGTGTCGTCCCGGTCGAACAGCAGCGCATGCGGTGCGGGATGGGTCGCGTGGCGGTGCCGCAGTTCACCGCGCAGCCGATGCCAGCACGCGGCCGGGGGGATGAGTGCACTGGTCACCGTCATGCGGGTGATCTCGCCGGGTGTGCGGGGTCCGGGCAGGATGCGGCGTATCGCGAACTGGGCGGTGAGCGCGGCCCAGGCGGCGGCGAATCCGAGTGCGGGGCGGCGCCGTCCGGCCAGACCCGTACCGGTGGCCGCCGCGCCCAGCGCCGTGGTGAGGGCGTGCCGGGGGAGCAGGCCGGGGCCTTCGCCGATGCGCCGGCGCCAGTGGGCGCCGAATTTGCGCCGCATCAGCGCATTGTCGGCGTTCCCGCGTTGCGCGCGGAGACTGGCCAGCGGACCCGAATTCCGCGCCGGGTGCACGGTGACCCGCTCGCCGTCCGCGATGGCGTAACCGGCCAGGCAGACCCGCAGCGCCAGATCGGCGTCCTCCCGGTAGGCGCGGGGGAACCGTTCGTCGAAACCACCGACCGCGTCGAGGACCGACCGGCGGTAGGCCATATCCGCGGTGATCCAGCGTGCGGTCGCCAGACCGGCCGTACCGCGTTCGTCGTCGGTGGGCCGGCGATCGCGCGGCAGCGGGACCTCGATACTCGCGGTGGACGCGCCGGTGGTGTCGTCCAGGCCGAGCAGATCACCGGCCAGCCGCGCCGGCCAATCGGGGGCGACGAGCACGTCGTCGTCGAGGAAGGCGATCCAGGTACCCGTGGCATGCCGCCATCCCGCATTGCGGGCTGCGGCGGGACCCCGGCCACCGGACCGGATCACCTGTGCGTGTGGAAGACCGTGCGGCAGTGTCAGTTCCGCGCCATCGCGGCGGTCGTCCACGACGATGATCTCCCGGGGTGCGGGGCCGGTGGCGGCGGCGAGCGCTTCCAGCAGCAGCCGGAGGCTGTCCCGGCCCATGGTCGGGATGACGATGCTGTAGTCCAGCTGCGGGCCCTTCATCGGCGACGCACCAGGAACGGGCCGAGAGCCAGTAGGTCGATCGGCGCGGAACCGAAACATTCGAGCGCATCGCGCGGCGAATCGACCATCGGCCGGCCGGCGGTGTTGAGGCTGGTGTTGACCACGACGGGCAGTCCGGTGCGGTGCTCGAACTCCGCGAGCATCCGCGCCGTCAGCGGGCTGTCCGCCGAATCGACGGTTTGGACTCGCGCGGTGTGGTCCACGTGGGTCACGGCCGGGATCCGGTCGCGCCAGACCGGATCCACATCGTGGACGAACAACATGTACGGGCTGGGCAGGGGGCCACGACGGAAGATTTCGGCGGCCCGCTCGGCGCGCACCATCGGCGCGACGGGGCGGAACTGCTCGCGGCCCTTCACATCGTTGAGGCGTTCCAGATTGGCCGCCCGGCCGGGATGGGCCAGCAGGGACCGGTGCCCGAGCGCGCGCGGGCCGAATTCGGCCCGGCCCTGGAACCAGGCCACCACCTGATCCGCTGCGAGGGCTTCGGCCACCTCGCTCGCGATATCCGCGGGCCGGGTGTAGTGGATCTGCGCCGTGCGCAGCACCGATTCCAGCTCGGCGTCGGACCATTCGCGTCCCAGATCGGCCCCGCGCATGGGGGCACCACGTTCCCCGAATTCGGCGGCCAGCTGCAGGGCCGCGCCCAGCGCGGTACCCGCATCACCTGCGGCGGGCTGCACCCAGATCCGGTCGTAGGGACCTTCGGCGTGCAACCGCGTATTCGCGACACAGTTGAGTGCGATCCCCCCGGCCAGCGTCAGATTCGGCTGACCGGTCTGCCGGTGCAGCCACGAGGTGAGCTCGAGTAGTACTTCCTCGAGCCGCTGCTGCACACTCGCCGTCAGATCGGCGTGGTCGCGGCCGAGTTCCCCGCCGGTGACGGCGGGCGCGAAATCGTCCCAGCGCACCGGCTCGGTACGGAAACCGCCGTCGGCGGTGGTGTAGACGAGTTGCCGGAAGTGGTCGAGGAACCGCGGTGTGCCGTAGGACGCCAGGGCCATCACCTTGTACTCGTCGCTGGAGCGGGCGAAACCCAGATGTTCGGTGAGGTCCTCGTACAGCAGTCCCAGCGAATGGGGGAGCCGCTGGGCGGCGAGTTCGACGAATTTACCGTCCCGGTACTCCCCGGCCAGATACGACTGGCTCTCGCCGCGGCCGTCGGCCACGAGGACGGCCGAATCGCCGAACGGGGCGGCGAGCGAGGCCGAGGCCGCATGCGCGACATGGTGGCGGACGAACCGTACGATCCCCGGGTCGAGGCCGGGCAGCGCGGCCCGCAGGAAGGCGGGCGCCCGGCGCGCGTAATCGGTGCGGGTCTCCTCACTCGAGGCATCCAGCCCGCCCAGCGAATGATCGACCAGGCCCGGATCGTAGGAGTAGCCGACCGCATCGAGCTGGTCCGGGCGCAGACCGGCCCGCTCCAGGCACCACGCGGCGGCCTGTTCGGGCATCTCCCACGCCGAGAACGGCACGGGCCGCTTACCGTGCTTACGACGGCTGAACCGTTCCTCTTCCGCGGCGGCGACGATTTCGCCGTCCACGACCACCGCGGCCGCAGGATCGTGGAACACTGCGTTGACACCTAATATGCGCACCGGCTGCCTTTCCACTCGGAACGCGGGCTCGGCCCGCCGATTCGTTCTAGGCGCTACCCGGCGAAGTGAGCGCCAAACCGCGACGCCCCGCTTCGTTACCCGGTGGCGATTGCGCGGATCGCTCAGCGTGGCGATTACGCCGGTTCCCGGCGCCGCGCAGGCACCGGAAATTCACTGCGGCGACCGGCCGGTCAACGGGCTCAGCGCATGCGCCGGCGATACGGTGCGCCCGGCGAACCAGTCGATCGTGCGGCGCAGGCCCTCCGCCCGGTCGATCTGCGGCTCCCACTCCAATTCACGCCGGGCCAGCGTGATATCCGGGCATCGGCGTTGCGGATCGTCGACCGCGCCGTCGATGTACTCCAGCGCGGACCGGCTCCCGATCGCGGCGCGGATCTCCTCGGCCAGCGACCGCACGGACAATTCGTGCGGATTGCCGATATTCACCGGGCCGGGATGCCCGGACCTCGCCAGCGCACGCAGTCCGCGCACCGTGTCCTCGACATAACAGAGCGACCGCGTCTGCTCGCCGGTCCCCGCGACGGTCAGCGGTGCCCCCGACAACGCCTGGGCGATGAAGGTGGGCACCATCCGGCCGTCGTCGGCCCGCATCCGGGGCCCGTAGGTGTTGAAGATCCGGGCGATCGCCGTGTTCGCCCCGCGTTCGCGGCGGTAGGCCATGGTGAGCGCCTCGGCGTACCGCTTGGCTTCGTCGTAGACGCTGCGCGGGCCGACCGGATTGACATGACCCCAATAGCTCTCGGGCTGTGGGTGGACGCCCGGGTCGCCGTACACCTCGCTCGTGGAGGCCAGCACGAAACGAGCACCGTGCCGTTCGGCGAGCTCGAGCGCATTGGCAGTGCCCAGCGAACCCGCCCGCAGCGTCTCGAGGGGTAAGCGGAGGTAGTCCGGCGGGGAGGCGGCGGAAGCGAGATGGAAGACGATATCGACGCAACCGAGGGCGGGAAACGGTTCGGTGACATCGTGGCGGACGAATTCGAAACCGGGGCGGTCCAGCAGGGCGGCAATATTGTCCGGCGCGGAGGTCGCGAAATTGTCGAGCGCGAGTACCGCCGTGCCGGTGTCGAGAAGATGCGCGCACAGATGCGAGCCGACGAAACCGGCACCACCGGTCACCAGTGCACGTTCACGGTCTCGGGCCATATCCACTCCTACCCGGGCAGCCGGGCCACCGAGCCGGTCGGCGGTCTCCGGGGTGTCTGCCCTGCCTCGTCACGGGTGTGCGGTTGTTACTGGGCCTGCTCCCGGTCTGCTCCGGCGGTTGCGGTGGCGGCGGCCACCCGGTGGTATGCGCGCAGGGTCTCCACGGTGATCCGGTCCCAGGAATAGCGGGTCCGGACCCGTTCACGCCCGGCGCGGCCGAACCGCTGCCTGGTCGCCGGCGAATCCAGCAGTTCGCGGACCGCGTCGGCCAGCTCGTCGGGTGCCTGCGGGGTGACCAGCGAGCCGGTGACACCGTCGACCACCGTGTCGGTCAATCCGCCGACCGCCGCCGCCACCACAGGCACCCCGCAGGCCATGGCCTCGAGCGGGGTGATGCCGAACGGTTCGTACCACGGGGTGCAGACGGCCACATCCGCCGAGCGCAGCAACGGGGCCATGTCCTCCCGCGGTACCTGACCGAGCAGCCGCACCCGGTCGCGGACACCGAGCTCCTCCGCGAGGGCCAGTAGCCGGACCGCCTCCGGATCGTCGGCGAGATTGCCGTCGTCCGGTCCGCCGACGAGAAGCAGCTCGGTATCGTGCAACCCGGTGAGCGCGGTGATCGCGATATCGAAACCCTTCCGCGGCACCAACCGGCCCACACTGACCATGCGATACCGCCCCGACCGTGGCGCGCGCGGACCGTCCGGTGTGAACCGCTCGAGGTCGACACCGCAGGGAATCACCGAGGTACGGGTACGCGGCAGGCCCAGGCGGGCCAGTTCGAACACCTCGTCGGTGCAGGTCGCGATGACCCGGTCGGCCTGGTCGGCGATACGGCGTTCGAGATCCACCCGGCCGGGCGGGCTGGTGTCCTTCGCGCCCTGGTAGCGCCGTTTCACCACCCCGAGCGCGTGGAAGGTCTGCAGCATCGGGATACCGAGGGGCCGGCTGGCGGCCAGGGTGGCGAGTCCGGACATCCAGAAATGCGCATGCGCCACATCGGGCGGCCGCCGCTGCCATTCGGCCCGCAGAAACGCGCCGAATTCGTCCATATGGGGCAGGAGTTCGTCCTTCGGAAGCGGCTGCGGCGGTCCGGCCGGGACCCGGGTCACCCGGTAGCCCTGGTCGGTCGTCACGGTGCGTGGCTCATCCGGCTGTTCGTGCCGGGTGTAGACGGTGACGTCGTACCCCCGCCGCGACAGCCCCGCGGCCAGCTCGGCGACATGGACGTTCTGCCCTCCGGCGTCGACACCGCCCAGTGCGGCGAGGGGGCTGGCGTGTTCGGATATCATCGCGATCTTCATCGTTACGCCCTTTCCGACCCGGCTCGAGGCCTTGCTGTGTGCGGTCAGGTGACTTCGGTGAGCAGGACATCCCACCGGCGCAGAAAAGCGCCGAGCCCGTAATGCTCCAGAGCGAACTGCCGGCCGGACTTACCCGCCAGGACCGCCAGATCCGGTTCGTGCAGGAATTCGCGGAACTTCGCGGTGAGCGCCCCGATATCGGTGCTGATCGCACCCGCCTCCGGCGGTACCGCGGCGACCGCCTCGGTGGTCGCGAGGGCGACCACCGGCATACCCAGGTGCATGGCTTCCAGCAAGGACAGGCCGAGCGAGGTCCACCGTGCGGTGTGCAGATAGACACGCCGGCGCGCCATCTCCCCATGCAGCTCGGCGTGGGCGAAATCGCCGATCCCGCGCACCGGGTGCGCGGTGGGCCCGGATGGGGTGAACTCGCATGCGCCGATCCCGAACAGGTCGATCGGCCCGGCACGGGCGAAATCGGTCAGCAGGTCACTACCGGTGACCCGGGCCCGGCGCGTCGCCTCGTTGATCAACGCGACCCCGTGCGGTAACTCACCGGTGTAGAGCGCGCCGGGGTCCACGATGCCGTGCGGCACCACACGGGTCGGGGCGCGCCCGCTGTCCCACATCAGATCGTTGAAATGGGTGACATGCACCAGCGGGATATCCGTGCGCCCGGCCAGCGGATGCCGGCTGGTGGCCGCGCCGTCGCGGGGAGCGTTGTGCTCGACGTAGATCGCCGGGATATCGGCACCCGGACGGCGGCCCAGCCAGCGTTCGGTGAGTGCGATTTCCTCCGGCCGCTGCAATACGACCACATCGGGGTCGGCCCCCGGCAGCGCGTCCGCCGGGACCTCTTCGGCGGCCGGCCAGTCGCGGCCGCACCGGCCCCGGCCCCACGGTCCGCCGCCGTCCACCACCGGCAGCAGATATCGGTGCCGCCCTCGGACGAACGACGTGGTCCATGAGCCGTGGACGTGCCAGAGCAGAACCCTGAGCTGCCTCGTCTCGACCATGTCGGTAGCTCTTGCCGGTTCCCGCCGGTTCAAACATGCCGCTGTCGAGCGGAAGATGCGGGTCGTGTTCCGCGCCGGCCGGACACCCGGGGTTTGAACCGGCGGTTCCCGGCAAAGCCGGGAGGCATGAGCGGACCGAGCACTGTCACAGAACCCCTCCGGTACCCGGTAACCGAGACGATCGAGATCACCGATCCGGCCACCGGCGGCGCCGTCGGCACGATCACCATGACCGGAATCGCGGAAATCGATCAACGAGTTGCCGCGGCGCGCCGCGCGCAGCCGCAGTGGGCGCGGACACCCGCGGCCGAACGAGCGGCAGCCCTGCGCACGGGCGCCGCCCGGCTCCGGGCACGCGCCGGCGAGATCGCCGCGCTCGCCGAATCCGAAACCGGACGCCCGCGGGCCGAAGGCGCCGAGGGCATTGCGGCCGGTGCGGCAACCCTGGAACAGTACGCCGAACTGGGGCCGGTCCACCGGGGCCGCAGCCTGCAGGGCGATATCGACGCCACCGACCTGATGGTGTGGGAACCGCGCGGCGTGGTGGTCGCCCTGACTCCGTGGAACGATCCGGTCGCGGTGTCCTGCGGCCTGCTCGGTGCGGCCCTGGTCACCGGGAACACGGTGCTGTACAAGCCGAGCGAACGCGCCCCGCACACCGGTGCCGTGCTGGGTGAACTCCTTGCGGACGTACTGCCGGACGGCGTGCTCCAGACGCTGCAGGGCGACGGCACCGTCGGCGCCGCCCTGGCCGCACACCACGATGTGGACCTCATCGCCCACGTCGGCAGCACTGCCGCGGGCAGGTCGATCGCCCGCAGCGCGGCCGCGACCGGCGCGCACGTACTGCTGGAGAACGGCGGTAACGATGCGCTCCTCGTGGACGCCGATATCGACCCCCGCTGGGCCGCGGAACAGGCCGCACTCGGCGCCTTCGCCAACTCCGGGCAGATCTGTGTCGCCGTGGAGCGGATATACGTCCACGAGGCGATCGCGGAACCGTTTCTGGCCGCATTGGCCACCGCCGCCCGCTCCTGGAACCCGGCGCCACTGGTCGACCGCCGCCATCGTGAACAGGTACACGCTCAGGTACGTGACGCGGTGGCCGACGGTGCCGGACTGTTGACGGGCGGGGGCGTCCCCGATGGTCCCGGTGCCCACTACCCGGCGACCGTGCTCACCGGCTGCGCCCCGGCGATGCGGATCATGCGTGAGGAAACCTTCGGCCCCGTCGCACCCGTGCGGGTGGTACCGACATTCGACCAGGGGCTGGCCGAAGCCGCGCGGGACGACTACGGGCTCGCCGCGACCGTACTCACCTCCTCGATGGCCAACGCCCAAACCGCCTGGCGGCAGCTACCGGTCGGCACCGTGAAGATCAATGCGGTATTCGGTGGCGCGCCCGGCGGCGCCGCCCACCCCCGCGGCGCCAGCGGAAGCGGTTACGGCTACGGGCCCGAACTGCTCGACGAGATGACCCGGACGAAGGTCGTGCACCTGCAACCACCACCCAGGTGATCGGCCGGCGCCACCGTCGCGGCGACACCGCGGCCCGCTGCTCGCCGCATCACGGTGCCCGGGTCGAGTTCGCCCGGGGGAATACGCCGGTACTCGGTGGCTCGCAGGGGTTTCGCACGGTCCGGCGCCCGGCCGGATGAGGCTGGTGCCGGACAGTGCGGTGGGTGACCGTCGGCCGGGTGCCGAAAATTGTCCAGAGCCCCGGCATGTGGCGGCTACCGCCGGGCGGTGGTGCGATCTCGGACCGGAAGCCCCGGCAGCTTGCTGTCCGGCGTGGGTTCGCGGGCCGGTGCGGACGGCCCTGATGGTGTGCAGGGCGGGACCGGGCGGTGCCCACGAAAGGGCGGGCGGCCTGCCGAACGCGACCCGGCGTCGTCGAGAGGGGATTTCCGGGGCGCCTCGGTCGATTGGCGCGGGGCGAACGGGGTAAGCGCGCACCATGCGCGTACTGGTGACCGGATGGTCCAGCTTTGTGCACGGGGAAGCGACGGCCGGGGATGTGCTGAGCATGCGCCGCGTCGGCGAGACCTTGGCCGGGGCCGGGATTCCGTACGAGACGGCGTGGAGTCCGGGATTCCGGCCCGATGCGCTACATCTCGACGACGCCGATTCCGGCCGCTACTCGCATCTCGTCTTCGTCTGCGGCCCGGCGCACGGTGAACAGGTGCGCACCCTGCACGAACGATATGCCGGGTGCCGCCGCATCGCGGTCGGCGTATCGGTGCTCGACCCGGCCGACGCGGCGGTCACCGGATTCCATCGCGTGCTGGCGCGCGACGACCCGGGAACCGCCCGCCCGGATATGTCGGTATCGGCGATCACCGGCACCGTTCCGGTGATCGGCGTGGTCTTCGCCCCAGGACAGGCGGAATACGGTTCGGCGCGGCGGCACGATTCCGTGCACGAGGCGTTGGAACGCTGGCTGGGCGGCCTGGACTGCGCCCGCTTACCCCTGGATACCCGGCTGGCCGGCGACGACTGGCGCCAGTGCCGCACCCCCGACCAGCTCGCCTCGGTGTTCGCGCGCCTCGATGCGGTGGTCACCACCCGGCTCCACGGACTCGTATTCGCCTTGCGTGCAGGTGTTCCCGTCCTCGCGGTGGATCCGGTGGCCGGTGGCGGAAAGGTGACCGCACAGGCAGCGGCCCTGGGTTGGCCCGCACTGATCACCGCCGAACAGGCTCTCGACACCGGCGTGGTCGACCACTGGTGGCAATGGTGTCTCTCGGCCGCGGGCCGCGAACACGCCCGCCGAAACGAGTTCCCGGCCGCCGATTGCCTCGCGGCCGCACTTCTCGACGAACTGCTGCCGGGACGCTCCGAATGAGCCCGGCCGGCAACGGGCCGAAAGCTGCCACCGGCCCGGCACCGCAGCACGCCGGTGCCGCGACCGGGAGGACCGCGGCCGACCGGGGAACAGTCGCGCGCACCACGGTGGTGATCGCGACCCGTAACCGAGCCCCCGAACTGGCTCGCACCCTGGCCGAGTTGCGGGCGCTCCGTCCGCGTCCGGATATCGTCGTGCTGGACAATGCGTCCGAGGACGACACCACTGCCGTGGCGGGAGCGTTCGCCGGGGTGACGGTGGTCCGGTTGCCGCGCAATCTCGGGGCGGCGGCCCGCAACCTGGGCGTCGAGCTGGCCCGCACTCCTTACATCGCGTTCAGCGACGACGACTCGTGGTGGGCCGGTGACGCCTTGATCCGCGCCGAACAGCTGTTCGACGCCTGCCCGCGGCTCGGTCTCGTTGCGGGACGCACACTGGTCGGTGCCGGTAACCGGGACGATCCCGTGAACGAACTGATGGCGGCCAGCCCGCTGGGACATCCCGCCGATCAGCCCGGACCGTCGGTTCTTGGGTTCCTTGCCTGCGCGGCGATCGTGCGTCGCGAGGCCTACCTACGGGTCGGCGGGTTCAGCTCGCTGCTGCATTTCGGCGCCGAGGAGAAACTACTGGCGCTCGATCTGGCCGCGGACGGGTGGCAGCTCTGCTACGTGGCCGATATCCGCGCTCATCATCATCCTTCCACGCAGCGGCCGTCGCCGGGGTGGCGCCGCCGGGCCGAAGAGCGCAACAACGCGTTGATCACCTGGATGCGCCGCCCGCTGCGGCAGTGTGCGGCGGAAACAGCCGGTCTGGTCGGACGGGCGGTCCGGGACCCGCGGACGGTTCCGGTGGTGACGGGGGTTCTTCGCCGGTTGCCGTGGGCGCTGGTGCAGCGACGCCGGCTGCCCGAGGAGATCGAGCGGGATGCGGGAACGCTGGAATTCGCCGAGGAAAGGAAGTGACCGGATGGGCACGGACCGCATCACGGTGGTGATCATGACCCGCGACCGCCGGGAGCAGCTGCTGGAAACGCTCGCCGAGATGACCTCCCTGCCCGATGCGGCGCCGATCATCCTCGTGGACAACGCTTCCACCGACGGGACGGCCGATGCGGTAGCCGCGGCCTTCCCGTCTGTGGAGGTGATCCGGGCGGACGAGAATTTGGGTGCGCTCGCCCGCAACCTCGCCGTCGAGCGCGTGCGCACACCCTACGTCGCGTTCTGCGACGACGACACGCAATGGCAGCCGGGTGCCCTCACCCGCGCCGCCGACCTACTCGACCGGTACCCCGGTCTCGGGTCGGTGACCGGCCGCTGCCTGGTCGCCCCCGACCTGCGCGAGGATCCGATCACGCCGGAACTGCGCGATTCCCCGGTCCCGGGCCCCGCCTGGCTGCCGGGTCCGGCGCTGCTCGGCGTGATGGCCGCGCTGTCCGCGTTCCGGGTGAGCGCATTCCGGGAGGTCGGCGGGTTTTCCCGGCGGCTGTGGTTCGGCGGCGAGGAGGAACTGCTGGCCCTGGATCTGGCGGCGCACGGCTGGTGGATGTGCTGGATCGAAGACATGGTGATCCACCACGCCCCGTCGGTGCTCCGGGATTCCACGGGCCGCCGCGGCCTCGGTATCCGGAACACCCTGTGGACGCTGTGGTTACGCCGCCCGGTGCGCAGTGCGGCCCGCCGGACGGTCGCCGTGCTGCGCTCCGCACCGGCCGACGCCGCCACGGCCCGCGCCGTGCTGGCGGCACTGCGTGGACTGCCGTGGGTGGTGCGCGAACGCGAGGTGGTACCGGCGGAGGTCGAGGCGGGTCTCGAAATGCTGGAGGAATCCCAGGCGCGTTCACCGGCCCGGCGGTATGTCGGCTGAACCGATCCCGGCGGACCTTTGCGCGCGAAGTGTCGAAGGCCTGGTCCCGGGTATCCGCGCCCCATGAACGCACCAACCGGAATGGCCGAATCGTATTGGATGGATTCGACGGGGCCGACCGCGTATCCGCGGGTCACCGAGGACCTCGATACCGATGTGGCCGTCATCGGCGGTGGTATCGCCGGGCTGTGCTGTGCCTGGGAGATCGCGGCCACCGGCCGGTCGGTCACCGTGCTCGAGGCGGACCGTATCGTCAGCGGAACCACCGGATACACCACCGCGAAGGTCAGCGCCCAGCACACGCTGGTGTACGACTCGCTGCGGTCGACGTTCGACGCCGAGACCGCGCAGCTGTACGCGCGTTCCCAGCAGGACGCCGTGGAACATCTGGTGCGTACGGCCGCCGATCTGGGTATCGATTGCGAACTGGAACGGGCACCGGCCTACACCTATGTCACCTCCGCGGACGACGTAGCGACCATCCGGGCGGAGGTGGCGGCGGCGACCGAAGCCGGGCTGCCGGCGTCGCTGGTGACCGAGACCGGACTGCCGTTTCCGGTGGCCGCCGCGCTCCGGGTGGACGATCAGGTCCAGTTCCATCCGCGGCGATACCTGCTCGGCCTCGCCGAAAATCTGATCCGGGCCGGGGGAGCGATCTTCGAACGGACCCGGGTGGTCGGGCTGGACGAAGGCGATCCCTGCCGGCTGACCACCGAGCACGGTGCCACGGTGCGAGCCCGCGATGTGGTGGTCGCGACGCACTACCCGATATTCGACCGGGCACTGCTGTTCGCGCGGTTACAACCCCGGCGTGAACTGGCCGTTGCCGGTCCGCTGGCTGCCGACGCGGATCCACACGGTATGTACATCACGCCCGAGGAGAACACGCGCTCCGTCCGCACCGCCCCCTACGGTGACGGCCGCAGGCTGCTCATCGTCACCGGCGAACATATGCGGCCCGGTGTGGGATCGACCGCGGACGCCGTCGACCGGCTGGCCGGCTGGGCGCGGACACATTTCCCGGTGGACTCCCTGGACTATCACTGGGGCGCCCAGGACAACACCAGCACCGACGGCCTTCCCTATATCGGCCGCTTCCATCCCGGAGCCCGCCACGTCTACGTGAGCACCGGATTCGGCGGCTGGGGGATGACGCACGGCATCATGGGAGGCCGGCTGCTCGCGGCCGAACTGACCGGTGATCCGCTGCCGTGGGCCGGAATCTACGACCCTCGCCGGCTACATCCCGCCGCCGAAACCGGCACCCTGCTGAAGGCCGGTCTCGAGGTTGGCCGTCACCTGATCGGCGACCGTCTCGTCCCGAGTACCTACGTCGATTCCGCCGCCGACCTCGCCCCCGGCAACGGTGCGGTGATGCGCCGATCCGGCCGGCGCAGCGCGGTCTACCGCGACCACGACGGGCGTTTGCACGCCGTATCGGCGGTCTGCACCCACCTCGGCTGTGTCGTCGCGTTCAACGACGCCGAAACCAGCTGGGACTGCCCGTGCCACGGATCGCGGTTCGATATCGACGGCAATGTCCTGGAAGGCCCGGCCACCACCGCACTGGACCCGATCGATCCGGACCACGACTGATCGGTGATCTCAGCGCGGTGGCGCGACACTCCGCAACCCCGCAGGCTCGACCGCGAATTCCAGCCCGAAATTGTTGAGTGTCGCCGGAAGAGGAGTGCCCGGAGCGAGATCGTGCGAGCGCAAACGCAATTCCGGACCGGACAGCAGATGGGCGAGCAGTGCGCTGGTGACGAACAGGACCAGATTCCGGCCGGGGCATTCGGCCGGACCGGCGCTGAAAGGCACCAGTTGCGGATACTGCTGCGACCGGCCGTCCAGCCAGATCTCCGGCGCGAAGCTGTCGGCGAACGGCAGCAGCTGCCGGTCGCGGTGGAACGCCGGAACCAGGATCAGCAACGCCGCACCGGGTCCCAGCGCGAACTGTTCGGAACCCGTGCGCCACCTGGTCCACTCGGTGGTATCGCGCAGGATCACCGGGGTGGTGGGCCACAACCGGATCGATTCGAGGACACACGCCCGCAGATAAGACCGCAACCGCGGGCGTTGCGGCTCTTCGGCATCGGCCCGGGCACGAGCGTGCTGGCCGGGATGCTCGGTGAGCACGGCCAGCGCACGCGACAGCGCGATTCCCGCCGCATCGAAAGCGAACAGCCACTGCGGCATCTGACCCACCGGATCGATCGCCCCGCCCGCGGGGATATCGGCCAGCGCGCCGGCCAGACTGCCGGGCTCGGCGCTCTCGGCGTAGTCGTACAACCGGGCCAGGAACCGATCCCGCCGTTTCCGCAACGGTGGCGCCGCGAACGACCAGTTCGCCGCGCCGCGCAACCGCCACAGCTCATCGGTGATCGCATCATCGGTGCGGGCCCGTTCCCCCAGCACCACCCGGCGCACCAGCCGCCACCACGCGGCCGTGAAATCCGCCGCGTCCATCACACCGCGGCGGCGGGCCTGTTCGAGCAGGTCCTGCGCTTCGCCGGCGACCTTGGCCGCGAACGGTTCGGCCAGCTGGTGCAGCGGTACGCCGGTATCGAGCGCCGCCTCGTTCACGGCCCGGCGCTGTTCGCGGATCGGTCCCTGCGATACCAGCACGCCGTGCGGCTGGAACTGCCCGAGCGCGGCCCGCTTCTCCCGGTTCGCCGGATCGAACGGGGCGGGCGCCCCGGCCAGCACCCGGCCGATATCGTCGGGGTCGAGGATCACGATCACCCGGCGTCCGGGCACGACCAGTTCCACCGGGCCCCGGCCGAATTCCGCGCGTAACTTCTCCCACCGCCGGGCCGCGCGCTCGTCGGCCTGGATCCGTTCCAGGATTCCCAGCACGGGCCGCCGGCGCGCGATCACGCCGGAGCTGATCGCGGGGAAACCGAGGTCCACCAACGTGGTGGCCGCCCGGAGCCCGGTCAGTCGGTGCGCGTGCACATCGGCCATCCCTCTCTCCTTCCGTCGCCGTCGCCGATCGACGCCTACCGCGTCCTCGGCGAGGGCGAGCTCGATGCCGCCGCCGACCTCGTCGCCGTCTTGCCGGACTTGCCGAGCCTGCCGCCTTGCCGAGCCTGCCGACTTGCTGGGTCTGCGGACCTGCGGACCTGCGGACCTGCGGACCTGCCGACCTGCCGACCTGCCGACCTGCCGTCGCGGCTCGCGTACCCGGACTGCTCCCGGCGAAACAGTGACCTGCCCCGAGTGGCGCACAGCCCCGGCTCCGCGAGTAGTCCGGCTGCTCTACAGAATCGGCCGCCCGCCGGTCACGGCGACCCGTGCGCCGGAGATGTAGCTGCCGTCGTCGGAGGCGAGCAGTACGTAGGCGGGCGCCAGTTCGGCGGGCCGGCCGGCGCGACCGAGTGGTGTGTCGTCGCCGAACGCGCTGACCTTTTCGGTGGGCATGGTGGACGGGATCAGCGGGGTCCAGATCGGCCCGGGCGCGACACTGTTGACCCGGATCCCCTTGTCGCCGAGCAGCTGCGCCAGGCTGGCGGAGAAGTTGGCGATCGCGGCCTTGGTGGCGGCGTAGGGCGCCAGTGTGGGGGAGGGGGTATCGGAGTTCACCGAGGAACTGCCGATGATCGAGCCGCCGGCCGGCATATGCGGCAGCACGGCTTTCACCAGGTGGAAGTAGGCGTGGATGTTCACTTTGAAGGTGTAGTCGAACTCCTCGTCGCTGATCTCCTCCAGGGTGTTGTGCGTCATCTGGTAGGCCGCATTGCTGACCAGGATGTCGATCCGGCCGAAGGCCTCCACCGCGCGGTCGATCACCGCCCGGCAGTGCGCCGGCTCGGACAGATCGCCGGGCATCAGTACCGCCCGGCGGCCCGCCTCCTCGATCAGCGCACCCACTTCGGCGGCGTCGTCGTGCTCGTCGAGATAGGAGATCAGGACATCGGCGCCCTCGCGGGCAAAGGCGATGGCCACAGCCCGTCCGATCCCACTGTCGCCGCCGGTGATCACGGCCGTTTTACCGGTCAGCTTCCCGCTGCCCCGGTAGCTCTGTTCGCCGCAATCCGGAATCGGTGTCATCCGTGACTGGACACCGGGCACCTCTTGCTGCTGTTCCTGGAACCCCATTGCTGTGCTCCTTCCGTGGCGCGCGAGGACCGCCGTATCGATGCCGTACCGGTCGAGCACCGGATTGCCGCGGTGCCGTGATCGAAACCCGCGTGATCCGCCCGTCCGCGCAGTGTGCCGTTGCGCGGCCGGCGGCCGGGCCGCGTGTTTGGGCGCGCCCCGATCGGGAAGCGCGTCACTCGACGGCTCACCCCGGGCCGTCGAGCAGGCGTGAGCAGGAGGATGTGGTGACAGAAACGTCGGGTCCGGGCACTGTGGTCATCGGTGTGGTGGCGGATCCGGACCTTCCCGCGCGCCTCGCCCGCGATCTGGCGTCCTCCCAGCCCGCGGCACTGGCCAGGGAGGGCGACCGCATCGACTGGGAGGTGGAGGTTCTCGACGACCCCTTCGAAGCGATGTATCCGGATATCGAGTACATCATCGACAAGGCCGCGCGCCATGTCCGCAACACCTCCTGGGACCTCGCCCTGTGCCTGACCGACCTGCCGATGCGCAGTGACGGCCGCGTCGTGCTGGCATCGCTGGACCTGCGGCACCGGGTCGCCCTGATTCCGTTACCGGCGCTCGGCGGTCTGCGCTTGCGGTACCGGCTCCGGGAACTGGCGGCCGGGATCGTCGGGGCACTGCGCGCCGAAGCCGGCACGTCCGCGCATCCCGGGCGCGAGGCCGCCGCCCGGGCACCTTTCCGGAGCGTGCGGATCGTCGACGACGGTGCCGGCGCGGTACTCGTGGAGCGGGGCGGCCCGGCCCGTTTCGCCGGGCTGCTCGCCGGTATGGTGCGTGCGAACCGGCCCTGGCGGTTGTTCGTCGGACTGTCCTCGGCTCTGGCCGGATCGCTGGCCGGTACCGCGTTCGGGGTTCTCTATTCGAGTATCTGGCAGTTGGCGACCGCGCTGGGCGGGTTCCGGCTGACCGGAGTGGTGCTCGTGGCGGTGACCGCGCTCGCGGTGTGGATCGTGGTGGGGCACAGCCTGTGGGAGCGGCAGACTTCGCCGGACCCGCTCCGGTCCCGTGATATCCGGCTCCGTAACGCCGGGACAGCGGTCACCGTCGCGCTCGGCGCGGTGGTGTTCTACGCGGTGCTCTTTCTTTTCACCTGTGCGGCAGTCGCTCTCGTCATCCCGCCGTCGTATCTGGCGACCGTGCTCGGTGGGCCGGTCGGGCCCGGCGACTTTCTCACCATTGCCGCGATGGCGAGCGCACTGGGCACAGTGGCCGGCGCGGTCGGGTCGGGACTGGAGGACGACCTCACCGTTCGCAAGGCCACCTACGGCTACCGCGACCGGGAGCGCCGCAGCTGGGTCGATCGGCAACGAGAGCAGGAGGATCGGTGAACCGGCGGCGTGGATCCCGTGCCGCCACCACCGGTCACCAGCGGGCCCGGATGATCCGGGCGGCTCAGATCCGGAGCTCCTGGGCTTTGGTCTTGGCGCCCTGCACCATGAGATGGAAGGCATCCGGGTCGCCGCGCAGTAAGGATTTACCCAGATCCTTGATCTGTTCGTAGGAGGCGTGCGGCGGAATCGGCGGCACATCCGGATCACAGCGGACGTCGAGCACCGTGGGACTCGGGGTGGCCAGGGCCCGGTCCCACATATCCCCGATATCGTCGGGATGGTCGATGGCGATCCCCTCCAGGCCCATCTCGTGCGCCAGATCGGCGTAGGGCACATCGGGAAGATTCTGGGATTCCTCGAATTTCGGCGCACCGCCCATGGCGCGCAGTTCCCAGGTGACCTGGTTGAGATCGTTGTTGTGGAAAACGCAGACGATCAGCCGCCGGTCTTGCCAGAGGTGCTGGTAGCGCGCGATGGTCATGAGCTCACCGAGCCCGTTCATCTGCATGGCGCCGTCGCCGACCAGGGCGATCACCGGCCGGTCGGGATGGGCGAATTTCGCGCCGATCGCGTACGGCACACCCGGGCCCATGGTGGCCAGCGTGCCCGACAGCGACCCGCGCATCTCGCCGCGGAAGCGCAGGCAACGGGCGTACCAGTTGGTGGACGATCCGGAATCGGCGGTGACGACGGCGTTCCCGGGGATCCGCTCGGACAGTTCGGTGACCACCCGCATCGGGTTGATGGGTTTCGCCTCCACCGCCGCCTGCTGTGCGACCGTCTCCCACCAGCGTTCGACATTCTTCTCGACCGTGTCACGCCACGAGCGGTCCGTCTTGTGCTCGAGCAATGGAATCAACTGCCGCAGCGTGGCTTTCGCATCACCCACCAGATTCACCTCGGTGGGATAACGCATCCCGATGAGCGCGCCGTCGATATCGATCTGCACCGCACGGGCCTGATCGAAATCCGGCAGGAACTGGCTGTAGGGGAAATTGGATCCCACGATGAGCAGGGTGTCGCAATCGCGCATCAGTTCGTAGCTGGGCCGGGTGCCGAGCAGTCCGATGGACCCGGTGACGAATGGCAGTTCGTCGGACAGCACATCCTTGCCCAGTAAGGCCTTGGCGATCCCCGCCCCGGTGAGCTCGGCGACCTCGAGCACCTCCGCGGCGGCGGCGCGCGCTCCCTGCCCGATGAGTATCGCGACCCGCGACCCCTGGCCGAGCACCTCGGCCGCCCGCTCGATATCCACCACCGGCGGGGTGAGGGTGGTGTGCTGGCTGCTGGGCGGGCTCGACGGTACCTGCTTGAACGCGTGCTCCGGCGGCTCGTACGGCTCTTCCTGCAGGTCGGCGGGCAGAATCACCACCGTCGGCGCGCGCCGAGCCATCGCGGTACGGAACGCGCGGTCCAGCGCATTCGGCAACTGGCTCGCGACATTGACCTCGACGAGATAGTCCGAGGCGACATCCTTGAACAGCGATTGCAGATCGACTTCCTGCTGGTAGCTACCACCCATCGCGCTGCGTGCCGTCTGGCCGACGATCGCCACCACCGGGACATGATCGAGTTTGGCGTCGTACAGGCCGTTGAGGAGGTGGATGGCGCCGGGACCCGAGGTCGCGGTACACACTCCGACCTGCCCGCTGAACTTGGCGAAACCGGTCGCCTGGAAGGCCGACATCTCCTCGTGTCGCGCCTGAACGAACCGAGGCCGATTGTCGGCGCGGCCGAAGGCGGCCACGAGACCGTTGATCCCGTCGCCCGGATATCCGAAGACCTGCTCGACACCCCATTCACGGAGACGTTGCAGTACGTAATCGCCCACCTGCAGCGGCATGAGTCCTCCTGGTTCTGGTGGATGGCGCGGCGTCGCGAGCGGCCTACCCGCTCGGCGCCGGTTCAACCACGGCGGGCGGCGGGGTACGTGAACGGCGGCGGTAAACGGGTAACCGGTGCCGGAGAGCCCCTGGAGGTGGTGTGGCATGAACGAATACGGTGGCCCCGGACGAGGTCCCCTGCAGCCGGTCGACCCGATGAACCCGGCCGATCCGCTGAACCAGGTAGAGCAGCCGGTGGCCCCGGGCGACCCGGTCGATCCGGTGGCGCCGGGCAACCCGATGAGTCCGGTGAACCCTGCCGACCCCATGGAGCCGAGGGTGCCGGTGGTCCGGGAGAAGCCGATGCGGACCTGGCTGTGGCCCACCTTGCTGGTTTTCGGGTTCGTCATCGGTGTGGCCCTGATGGTGATGATGGTGGTGAGCTCGGCGGATTTCGGCGACGAACCCGCCCGGGTGACCCCCACGCCGGAATCGTGCCATCCGTTCTGCACGAATACCGGTGCACCACCGGCGCCCTGACCCGTGCCGGGGCGTAGCCCGGCCCGCGCCGAGCCGGGCATGCGCTCTGAGCGCAGGCGCGTTCCAGGGCCCTGAACGTATCCGTAAAGGCTGTTCAGCGCACCTTTACGGTCCTCGCGTGCCGAATTATGCCCATCCGCATTCATTGCCGGATCCGAATGTGAAACAACAGCATCTCTTTCATTCCTGGAAGGTGATCGATGAGCACCGGCAAGCACAGAGCAGTGAGTCCGCGGCGGCAGAAGGTGGGATCGCTGATGGTGGCGGGGGCAGTTCCCGTGGTTCTGGCCATGGTGGGTAGTGGTACCGCGAGCGCCGAACCCGGCCGATACATCGCGGTGAGCCCCGCCGAGCACGACGATCCCGCACCGCACGCCGCTGTCGACGAGGCTGTGCCGCCCGGCGCGCCGGGAGTCGCCGGGCAGGCGAGCGGCGAGGCGCGGTGGCCGAACGCCGAAGCCCCGAATGTGCGTCCTTACCACGGCGTACGCATTCCGGACGACACCCTGAGCTCGCTGCAGTGGGCGCGGCCCGTACCGGACAGCGATTATCTGTCGCCCGTGGAGAATCTGCACGGACCCGTCCCCGTCTCCCCGGTGCCGCCGATCGCGCCGCCGCCCGGTGTCCTGCGGTTCGGCGATCTCCGCGTGGACGCGCCGGAATGGTTACCCAGGGAGCAGGCGATCCAGCTCAACGACGGTGCCGCCGTCACCGAAGCCCAGCTGGCCACCTTCCTGGACTCGGTCGGGATGGAACGCACCCGGTCTGACCGGGTTGCCGGTCAGACCCTCGGCGCGGCGGCACTCGGGGCCGCGGCCGGTGCGGCGGTGGCGGCGCCGTTCGCGCTCGTCGGTGCCGGCGTCGGCGGGGCGATCGGGTTGGCCGTCGGGTTGCCGTTCGCGCCGATCGGGCTCGGCGCGGCACCACTGGGTGCGGCCTACGGTGCGGCCCTCATGGCCGCCCCGCTCGCAGCGGTCGGCGCGGGAATCGGCGCCGGCGTCGGTGCCGCGCATGCCCTGAGTGCGCCACCACGGGCCATCGGCCCGGCGCCCGCCGAGAGGACGGCGCTCGCCGGCTGATCACCGTACCGGCGGAGGTCAGGCCGAATGCGGGAGGCTGGTGAGCGCCCGGACCGCGTCGGCCAGCGGGATCATCCGTTCGGACTGTTCGGCCAGCAGGCCCATCTCGATGTACTGGCGGATCAGGATGGACGGTGTCACCCCGTGCTCGGCGGCCTTGCGCCGGACCCGGTCACGCATCTCCGGCGTCCATTTGAACGAGGTGGCGACCATCCCCTGTTCGATCCGGTCCGTGGCCGGTGGCAGCGGCGGCAGGGCAGCGGTGTCGTCGTAGGTGAGTGTGTTCAGGAAATCCTCGGCCGCCTCGGGAGTCCGGGGGTAGCCGGGGTCGGGTTCGTTATCGATCATCTCGGGTCGCCTCCCATGCGGTGTATTCGGCGAGCTGGTGGGGCCGCATCGGGCTCGCCAGCAGAATCTGCCAGCGGGTATCGGCGCGCAGCCACCGCAGCAGCACGATCAGGGCGCGGCCGTCGTCGGTACGACCCCAGACGGTCGCGGTGGGTAGTCCCTCGCGGCTCGTCGCCGCCCGGGGCCACCGCCGCGGCGAATACAGCACCTCCAATACTTCCCAGGGCTCGATTCCGCTGCGGTGGAGCAGGTCGTACGCTCCGGCCCACCATTCGTATTGCCCGTGATCCACGGACAACCACGATAATACCCCGGTAGTACCCCCGCGGCCCAGAGCCCGCCCCGGGCGGTTGCGGTCGGCCGCCCCGGGCGGTTGTGGTCAGGCGGGCGCGGGCACCGGGGTGTTCTGCCGTGCCGCGACCCACCAGCGCCCGCCTTCCCGGACCAGGACGTACAGCGCGACCATCGCGGGATCGCGGTCGATGAGTTCGCCGCGCGCGGTGACCGCGCGGGCCGTCTTGTGCGCGATCGCGATATCGGGACGCAGGAAAACGATATCGGTCACCGCATAACGCACATGTTCATCGGCCAGGAAACCGGCCAGGCCGCGCCGGGCGGAATCCAGGAGGGCATCGTATCCGGCGATGATCGCGCCCACCGCGTTGCCCGCAGCGGCGTTGGCGGTGAATCCGCTGACCATCAACTCCGCGTCGTTGGTGTTGTAGCCGGTTTCGACATCGCCGACCAACTGCCGGATCGCGGCGATATCGGCGGTGTGGTCGACCGTGCTGTCCTCGACCGTGGGGCGTTCGTATGCTGTTGCACTCATGACAACAGCTTGGAACCTCAATAGAGGTTGTGGTCAAGCGAGCGAGACGATGGCACCCGTCACGCACGCGGCCCGGTCAGCGCAACTGGACCACAGCCGTCGCACGGCCGAACACCCGGCGGCCCTGGTGCCGGGCCGTGAGCGCGATCGTCGCGGTCCGTGCGACCGGATCGGTCGCCTTCACCCGGCCGCCGAACTCGATCTCGGCGCCCTCCCGCGTGACGAAGACCGGGCTGGTCAGCCGGACCGCGTACTCCCGGAGCGCACCCGGGTCACCCAGCCAGGAGGTGACGAAGCCCGCGGCCGTACCGATCGTCAACATGCCGTGCGCGACCGGAGCCTCGAGATCCACGCGATCGGCGACCTCGGCGCTCCAATGGATCGGATTGGGATCCCCGGACACTCCGGCGTAGTTCACCAGATCCCCGATCGTGAACCGCACCGTCCGGGCGGGTAGTTCGTCGCCGACCCGGACGGTATCGAAATCGCGGACGTACGGGCCGGCCGGCGGCTCGGCGCCGGGCACAGCGGGCCGCGAAACCGGTGGGCGGACGGCCGAACCTGCGCGCGAAGCGGGGCTGGGGCGATCGGCGCCGGGCCGGAATCCGTGCATGAGGACACCGGCACCCAGTTCACCGAGGTCGGGCCCCGCACCGCTGCGCCCCACCACATCGGTCCGGGAAACCAGCACCACCGCGCCGTGCTGATCGGTGACCACGGTTTCGAACGACATGAGGTCGCCACCGAACGCGTGGCGCACCGATTCCAGACAGACCTCGAAGGACAAGGCGTCGCCGGGACGTATCGGCCGGTGGTAGCGGATCACCTGGTCGGTCTGCATGACCTGGCTCAGGTCGTAGCCGGTCATCACCGATTCGAACATTTCGGTCTGCGCCAGGAAACCGGGCACGGAGAACAACGTCGGCGGGGCGATCAGCCCGTTGTATCCGTAATCGATACCGGCGCCCTCGGACCAGTGCACCGGATGGTGGTCCTGCACGGCGCGGGCGAACTCGCGGATCTTCTCCCGGCCGACCACATAGTGGTCGCGGGTGCGGTAACGCAATCCCACCGGAAGTTCACCTGCGGCGAAAGTGCTGCCGGTGGAGTCGATTACATCCTCATGCCCCATGAACCCGAACCTTACCGAGTCGATATCGATAGTGCTGAGCGACTGCCCTGCACCCGGTGCGAGGCCGGTACCCGCCCACGGCCGTCACCCGATATTCGCCGACAGGTCCGGCAACATCCGCAGCGCCTGATCGGCCCAGTTGTTCCACGCGTGGATACCGTGGGCAGGGAAGTCGTAATGCACGTTCTGCGCCCCCAGCGTCGCCATCCGCACCTGGAATGCCCGGGTGTTCACCAGGGCCAACGCTTCCAGCCCCATCCCGTTGACCGTGCCGATACTCGGGCCGTCGGTCGCGGTGGGCAGCCCGCTGGCGGCCGAAACCCACAGTCGCGTGTTGTTGGCGACCAGGCTGGGTGCGGCGACGAACGGGTCGATATGCAGCCACTTCGGATCCCACGGCGCCGCCATCGAATCCACGTTGTACCCGCCGGCGTCGACCATCGCGACCCGGATCGCCTCCCGCATACCGGGCGCGGAGATGTTCAGGTAGCCGGAATAGGAGCCGGCGAAGCTGAATTGACCGGGGTAGTGCGCGGCGAGGGTGAGTGCGGCGCTACCGCCCATCGACAGGCCGAAGACGCCGTTGCGGTGGCTCGCGAAACCCAGCCGGTCGCGCAGGGCGTTCGGCAGGTCGCGGGTCAGGAAGGTCTCCCACTTGTAGGTGTAGGACTTCCCCGGACCTGCCGCCAGGGCTTGCAGCCCGCCGGAGCCCGAGGCCGAACCCGATGCCGAGCCGTTGCCCGACCCGCTTCCCGGCGGTACGCCGAGGAAGGTGCTCGGCGCGTTCCAGTCGGTGTAGAAGCTGGACTGCCCGCCGACCGGCATCACCACATTGATATTCCATTTGGTGAATTCGCGGGCGATATCGGTATCGATCTCCCAGCCGCTGAGGTCCTCGCGGGCGCGCATCCCGTCGAGCGCGTACACCACCCGTGACGTGTTGCCGTCGGCGGCGCGGAACACCCGGGATTTGATCGGACCCATCGCGGAGTCGACCCAGAAATCCATCCCCGCGGGATCGAACGCCGCCCGTGCGGCGGGAGCAGCGCCACCGCTGACCAGTGATACTGCCTGGATCATCACGGCGAGCGCGGCGGTGGCCAGCCAGAATCTGCGGCGGCTGCGGAGGGCGGGGACCGCCGGTGACAATCGCATGACTGAACAGGGCCTTTCGTCCGGTGTGAGCACATCGTGCGCACGACCGGCTCCCGCCGTCCGTGCGCTTCCCGACCGGTGCCGAACAACGCGTGGCCCTGCCACGGCATCGGCATACCGGTTTCTGTGTCGCTACCGGAGACTGTCCTGTTACCTTTTTGTGATGTGTCACGCGCCCGGGGCGCAGCGCCTATGACCGGTTCCGGCCGGCCATCAGGCCCCGGAACCTCTTCTCCGCTACTTCTGCGCGTTCTTGTACGCCTCGAGTACCTCGGCCGAGATGCGGCCGCGGTTCGAGACCTCCATACCGTTCGCGCGGGCCCATTCGCGGATGGCCTGGGTCTGCCGGGTATCGGTCGCGGCCTGGCTGGGACGTTTGCTCTTCGTGACCCGGCCGCCGACCCGGCGCGCGTGCGCAGCCCACCCCCCGACGATGTCGCGCAGTTTCCCGGCGTTGCGTGCCGAGAGATCTATCTCGTAGGTGACACCGTCCAGAGCCAGGGTGACGGTCTCTTCCGCCGGCGAAGTTCCGTCGTAGTCGTCGACCAGCTCAACGATGACCTTGCGCGCCATGCATTCCTCCGAAAGTGGGCAGATTGTCCCGACAATCGTAGCGATATCCTTACGGCGCACCGGAACCGGCGGCGGCTGTGGCCGGTGTGCAGGTACCGGCGTGCCGGCGCGCCGGGTCTGCCCGGCACGGCGGGTGGAGACGAGCCGGCGCCGGTCGCCGCCGGAGCCCGCCGCGCGGTCTTCACGGCGCGGCGAAGCGCCGGATCTCCTCGATGACGATGCCGGGGTCGGTGATCGGGGGATAGTGGCTCGAATTATGCGCCAGGACATGGCGTCCGCCGATGACGGCCGCGCGGTGCGCGTGCGCGGCATTGGCTGCCGCCCGGGCTCGGTTGCTCATCCCGTCGCCCGCGCGTGCGCCCGATATGACGGTGACCGGGATATCGCCGAGGGGCGGAGGTGTCTCGCGCCAAGCCGCGAGGTCGTCGAGGAAGGTCCGGGCCTGTACCGCCTGCGTCCGGATGTTCTCCGGGGTGAACGCCTCGCGTTCCATATCGGCGCGGACATCAACCGGCATCGCGTCGAGCATCCAGGCGAACATCCGGGGCAACAGACCCAGTCGCGAGAGGCCCCGGTTCACCGTGATCGCCACGCGTTCCATGCGCCGGAAGGCGGGCCCGAACAACATCTCCGCCGCTTCGTCGGTGGGATCGACGAGCACGAGCCCGGCTATGCGGTCGAGCCGCCGGGCGGCAGCGAGTCGGGCGATCACTCCGCCGGCGCTGTGTCCGGCCAGCACGAACGGACCGGGCCCGAAATGATCGAGCACATCGACCAGATCATCGGCCATCCGGTCCAGACTCCGGCCGGCCTGGTCGGCAGGGCTACGGCCCAGGCCCGCACGGTCGTAGACGACAGCGCGGGCGAAACGGCCGACCTCGGGTTGCACCAGCCCCCACGAAGAGCGAGTGGCCGCCGCGCCCGCTTCGAACACGACGACCGGCGCAGTGGATTTCTGCGGGCCGGGCAGGACCATGGTGTGCAATCGACGCCCATCCCGGGTGGTCACCCACTCGGAGAACCCTTGGATGTGGTGATCCGGCCCGGTTACGGCATCCGGTTCGAGCATTGCGGCGTCCCCTCGTTCTGCGTCCCCCGCCCCGGGGAGCGGCTCCGTATGGAGTCCGGGCGCCACACCGGCACCCGGCCGTACGGTAGCACCGCCCGGTACCTGCTGGGTGCTCGTCGCGGTGTGGTCCGCGGAGATCATGCCGGCCGACAGTGCGAGACATCCCCCTTCGAGGCCGGCCGGAACCGCGGACGAGCGAACCCGGTGAGGCGCCGCCCGAACACGTCCGGCGGTACTCTCTGCCCCGCGCCGCGGAAACATGAGGCACGAGCCGGCTCCTGGAGCCCCGGCCGACTGTTCCGGCAACTCGGGGAGCTACCCGGGGGATCTCGCGATGCGCTCGGTCCGTCCTGGCCGCGGCCGGAGGCGAAACGCCCGCTTAACCGACCCGGGTCGTGTGGAACTCGTGAAATGCGCGCAGCGTTTCCTCTGGCGCTTCCAGCTGCGGATAGTGGCCGACAGCGGGCAGTTCCACCACATCGGGTTCGTCGACGACGCGGCGATAGCGGCGCGCCATCCGCTCCCCGGACACCGGATCGCGTAAACCGTCGATCAACCGGACCGGTACCTGCGGCCGGACGAGCGCACCCACCCAGCGTTGCCGGTGCGTCCGCCGTTCGGCCATGTACCCCATCAGCTTGTGGCCGTTGCGTTTCCCGTGCTTACTGCACCACAGCAGCCAGAAACGGTGCATTTCGTCGGCATCGGGTTTGGTGTCGGGCCCGAACACCGCGGCCAGGCTGTGCGCGAAGGTGTTCTCGGTGCCGAACCGGCCGACCAGCGGGCCGAGCGGACCGGCCAAAAGACGCTGGATGGGCCGCGGCCGGTGGGCCTCCGGGAAAAGTCCGCCGTTGAGCAGGCAGACGGATTCGATGATCAGCGTGGTATCACCGGCGGCCCGGCGTTCGGCATCACGGGCCAGCAGCTCCTGGGCGACGGTATCGCCGTAGTCGTGCGCGAGGATGTGGAAACGGTCGATGCCCTGTTCACGCAGCAGTTGCTCACACAGATCGGCCTGGTCGGCGATCGTGTAGTCGTAGCGCTGCGGTTTGGCCGACCAGCCGAAGCCGATCAGATCCGGGGCCAGGACGCGGGCGAACTGCTCGCACAGATCCGGCCAGATCCGGTGCCAATCCCAGGACGCGGTGGGGAAGCCGTGCAGGCACAATAGTGTTCCCGCGGAACCGGTTCCGCCGGGCCGCCAGAAGATCTGGTGTCCGCGATGGGTGAAACGCTGCCCGTTCGACCGCCAGCTCGCAAACTCGTCCATGGTCACAGCATGCCCCGCCGCGGGCCCGTGGTCGAGCAAGTCCCGGGCGCGTCGGCCGGCGGCTCGGTATCGGTACCGCGGCGGTATGGGTTCGCCTGCGGCCACACGCGGTCCGGTGCCCGGCTTCGCCGTACCGCGTCCATTAGGGTCGGTGCCGCAACCATCGAGGTCCAGACCCGACGAACCGTCCAGGAGGCCCGCCGTGCGGATCGGCATTCTGCTCAGCGAACGATCCGGAAGCGACGCCCTGCGTGCGCTCACCGATGACCTGCACCGGATCGCCGACGAAGGATTCGTATCGGCCTGGATGTCGCATATCTTCGGCGTCGACGCGCTCACCGCGCTGGCGGTGGCCGGTAGCCAGGTACCGCAGATCGAGCTCGGAACGGCCGTGGTGCCGACCTACCCGCGGCATCCGGGCGCGCTCGCCCAGCAGGTCCGCACGACCGCACTGGCGGTGGGCCCGGATCGCCTGACCCTCGGGATCGGGCTGTCCCATCGCGTCGTCATCGAGAACATGTTCGGGTACGGGTTCGAACGGCCCGCCCGCCACATGCGCGAATACCTTTCGATTCTGGGCCCTCTGCTGGAACGGCAGCCGGTGTCCTTTACCGGTGAAACCCTGACCGGGAATCTGGAACTCGGGATCCCGGACGAAGGCCGCATCCCGGTTCTGCTGGCTGCCATGGGCACCCGGATGTTGCAACTGGCCGGGCGCCGCGCCGACGGCACCGTGTTGTGGATGACCGGGCCGGCCACGATCCGGGAGCATATCGCCCCGACCATCGCAGCGGCCGCCACGGACGCCGGCCGGCCCCCCGCCCGTATCGTCTGCGCGCTACCGGTACTGGTGACCGATGATGCCGACGCCGCGCGGGAACGGGCGGCGCGCACCTTCGCCACCTACGGCACACTGCCGTCCTACCGGGCGATGATGGACCGCGAGGGTGCGGCCGGTCCGGCGGATCTCGCGATCATCGGCACCGAGGACCAGGTCGCCGCCCGGGTGCGGGAGGTCTTCGACGCCGGTGCCACCGAATTCGTCGCCTCGGTCTTCGCCGGCGGCGCGGAGGCACAGCGCACCCGGGCACTACTGGCCGGCCTGCTCGGCTGACCGTGCGAGCCCCGCTGACCGCTCAGCCCCGCTGACCGCGCGAGCCCGGCCGACCGCTGAGTCCGGACGGTCAGCCGGGCCGTGTGATCAGCCGGGCCGGGTGATCAGGGCCGGGTGATCATGACCGGGCAGGCGGCCCGCTGGATCAGCGACTGGCTGGTCGAACCGAGCAGCAACCCACGGAATCCGCCCCGGCCGCGGCTGCCCACCACGACCAGCTGGGCCCGTTCGGACCATTCGCGCAGATGCATTGCCGGGGTCGAGGGATACACCTCGCGCCGCACGGTGACCTCCGGGTAGCGCTGCTGCCATCCGGCCAGCCGCTCGGCGAGTACTGCCTGTTCGGCGGTCTGCAGATCCTCGGCCGGTATCTCGATGAAACCGGTACTGGCGAATTCGGTGAAGGTGAGGTCGCTCCAGGTGTGGACCGCGACCAGTTCGGCTCCGCGTTCGGAGGCCTCGGCGAAGGCGGCGGCGACGGCGGTATCGCTGACCGGGCTGCCGTCGACGCCGACCACCACCGGACCGTTCGTGATGTCCTCGGCGTCCTCGCGGACCGCGACGATGGTGCCGTGCCCGTGCGCCGCGACCGCCAGAATGGTCGATCCCAGATGCGCGATGGCGCCGCCGCGGCGCGATCCCAGCACCACCATATGCGCGGATTTGGACAATTCGATCAGCATTTTCGCGGGGCTGTGCTCGGAGAGCAGGGTATCGGCCGCCAGATCCGGCGCGGCCTCGCGGACGACCTGCACGCCGGTGGTCAATGCCTGTTCGCCGTGTGTGCGCAGCGTCTGCACGGCTTCGTCCACCATCGGCTGATAGGCGACCAGCCAGGTTTTGGCCGGGGTGGAATTCATCCCGTAGGCCAGGACGAGCCGCCGCCCTCGCCGGGCGGCCACCATGGCGCCCCAGCGGATGGCCGAATGGGCGGCGGGGGTACCGTCCACGCCCACCACCACGGCAGCGGATACGAGCCGATGCGGATCCTCCGGGTTATCGGTCATGGTCCCGAGTATCCACCCGGCAAACCGTACCGGTCCCGTATGGCGGGCGTGTCTGCACGATTGCGTGTCGCGGAATTGTTGCTCGCCGGCCTCCCGGAGGCGACCTGGAATTCTCGTCGGCGGCTCGCCGTCCATGGGGCTTGTCGAATGCCGTGAAATATGCAGATCATGATCACGTGCTGATATCGGATGGGGTGATCGGGCTACGGCCGATCGAGGTCGCCGACGCCGCCGCGCACCTGGCCGCCCAGGACCGGGAGTCGATGCGCCGGACGGCCGGGCCCGGCACACCGAATACGGTGGCCGAATTCGAACGGTGCGCCGCGGAGTGGGCCGCGGATGGACCTCGGAAAGTATTCGCCGTCGTGGACGTAACATCGCATGCGCTGGCGGGGACGCTGGATGTGACGCTGGAACCGGAATTCCTGGCCAAACGCCAGGCCGATATCAGCTACGGAATCCACGCGCCGTGGCGTGACAGTGGCGTGCCCGGCCGGACAGTTGTCCTGGCCTGCCGATATCTGGCCCGCAACGATGTGGCCGATGAAGCGGTGCTGCGTATCGAAAGGGACAACAAGCCGGAGATCGCACTGGCCCATCAGCTCGGATTCCACTACCACCGCAGCAGCATCGACTCCGAGGGCTACCTGGACTGGTTCATCCAAGCCCTGTGACCGGGACTCAGGCGCCTTTACGGGTTCGCTTCTGCGGGGTTTTGCGCTGGGTCGTCTTGCGGGCTTTCGCGGTACCGGAGCTCTTCTCCCCGGTGGATTTCGTACCACCGGATTTGCTACCTCCGCGGCCACCGGACTTTTCACCCCCACGGGCGCCGCTGGCCTCCAGGCTGCGCTGCAGCGCGGCGACCAGATCGACCACCTCGGCATCGGATTCCTCGGCCGGCTCCGCGGCGCGTTCGGCAACCTTTCCGTCACCGCTGGCGATCGCTTCCTCCAGCAAGCGCTGCAGTTCGACCTGATATTCGTCGGTGAATTGATCGGGGTCGAAATCGTCGGACATCGATTCGACGAGGGTTTCGGCCATTTTGATTTCCTGCGGCCGCGGCGCCTTGGCCTCCTCCAGCGATTCGAACGATACCGAGCGCACCTCGTCCGGCCACAGCAGCGTCTGCAGCACCAGCATCCCGTCCCGGACTCGCATCGCGGCCAGGCGGGTCTTCTGCCGCAGGGTGAAATGGACGAGGGCGGTGCGGTCGATACGTCCGAGTGTCGCGGCCAGCAGGACGTAGGCCTTGGGGGTGGTCGAATCCGGTTCCAGGTAGTAAGTCTTGTCGTAGAGGATCGGATCGATCTGGTCCGACGGGACGAATTGCAGAACCGGGATCTCGTGTTTCTCCGCCACCGGTAATTTGGCGAAATCGTCGTCGGTGAGCACGACCTTCTCGCCTTCCGGCGATTCGTACTGTTTATCGATATCGGCGAATTTCACCGATTGCCCGCAGACGGTGCAGACGCGGTCGTATTTGATCCGGCCACCGTCCTTGGCGTGGACCTGATGGAACCGGATGTCGTGGTCCTCGGTGGCGGTGTAGACCTTCACGGGGACGTTCACCAGCCCGAACGCGATCGAGCCTTTCCAGATTGACCGCATCACTCCATGATGACCGAACCCGACCCCGGGTGCGAGAGCGCCGGGAGATGGAGTGTCGCGGCGGCGAGCCGCGCGCGGGTACCGGCGGGTACAGCCGCGAACAGCCGGGTCATCGCGGCGGCGGTGCCGGCGAGGTCGGCGTGACCGGACAGATAGGCGCGTTGCAGGCCGATATCCAGCTCGAAGAACGCGTCGAAGAACCCGGGAACTGCGCTCGGCGGCAGGGCGAGCAAGGCCCGGAGCCCGGCGCGGCGCAGGCGATACACGGCCCGGGCAGCATTCGAGGTGGCCGCCCGCCCGGCCGCGATATCGCCGGCCGCCGCCAAAGCCGCGCCCACGCTGTATCCGGTGGCCGGATGCAGGTACCCGCCGGCGGCGCCGAATCGGCCGGACCCCGGGGCGCCGCCCACGACCGGAAAACGGACCCGCTCGACCGGTTCGTCGCCGCGTACCGGGATGCCGCGAGACCGCAACCGGCAGCGCAACCGGCGGGCGAGTTCACCGAGGCCGATCGCTGGTGCACCCACCAGGCAGGTCTCCTCGAACAGCACCCGGCCGCCGCCGACCGGGATGGTGTACAGGAACGACCGCGGCGAGGCGGGATCGGCACCGTTGTCGGCGCGCCAGTCCATGAACAGGGCCGGCTCATCTGCACCGGGATCGTCGAGGACGAGTCCGTAGGCCGTCTGCTCGGCCCGACCGGCCCGGCGCCGCAGGCCGCGTGCGTCGATGACCCGATCGGCTCGCACCCTCCGGCCGGAATCCAGGGTGACGGTGTGCCGGTCGAGGGTCGTGGCCCGGCCGGTGAGCACGGTGACTCCGGTGAGATCGAGGGTGTCCTGGAGGCGGCCGGTATCCAGTACCGAGTACGACCGGGGGATCATATGCGCGCGCCGGCCGTGTGCATGCGGCCGGGCGACTGTCGCCGCGACGGCGGTGCCGTCCAGCCAGGGCGGGAGTTCATCGGTCCAGGCGGCGTAGGTCGCCTGCCAGCGCCGGCCTGGATTCGGATCGATCGCGACAACCGACATACCACGCACCAGGCACCGGTGGGCGAGCGCCCGCCCGGCCGGGCCCAGACCGCAGATCACGATATCGGCGCGCACGGAGGGGATCGAAACACGGCCGGGACGATGCGTTATCGGCGGGGTACCGGGATCGTGGTGCGCCTCGGTTCACCCGGTCGTGCGCCCATAGCGGGGTGGCTGGATGACCGCGGACCCGAATGATCCTCGGTGACGAATCCGGAGGGCTGTCGAGCCGGGGCGGTATCGGCATCGGGTCGACGCCCGGCGGTATCGCTTGGCGGACGGGGCGGACCGGGCCACCACCGGTTGCAGGCCGGTCGCAGTCAGTGGCAGGTGATTCGGCTCGGCGGCCGACAAGGATCATCCCTCGGCGGGGCGCCATGGATACCGGCGCTGTCGCGATCCCGGCGAAACACACGCCCGGCGCCACGTGCAGTGATCAACGCCGTCGGGTGTTCGTGCGGGCCGGTGCGACTGTGGTGCTGATACGAAGGCGCTGTCGACCATGGCGGGCGGGTTCCGGCGGGTCCAGCGGTCGATGGGGGTCAGGCGGCCGACCCCTCCGCCCGTCCGCGTGCCGCTGATTCGCGCCGGGGTGTTCGAAGGAAACGCTCGACCCCGCCCGATCGGGTGTCCGGCGAGCGCATCCCGCCGGACACCCGGTGATCACGGCGGCGGCGCGCCGTACGGTGCCGCGGTATACCCCTCGGCCGCTCCGATCGCTCCGCCGACAGCCGCACCGACGGCCATCGCCGGTGCCGCGATCACCGCGTAGCCGATGGCCGCGCCGAGCACCGGGCCCACGACGAGACCGATCGGCAGGAACGGGACACCGGAGATCAGCCCGGCGACCGCGCCGACCATCGCCGAGGTGGTCGAGATCGGGGAGGCCAGCGTGTTGGCGACCGAGGCGCCGATGGCCGCGGAACCCACGGTCTGCGCGGCCATCCGGTCCGACCGGCTGCGCTCCACGCCCACCGAATCGTAGAAGGTCGCCACCTGCGCTTCCGCCTGTGCGGCGGCGGTATTGATGTCCCGGACGTCGAACGGCGGCGCATCCATGACGACGTTGCCGATCCGCAGCTTGCCGGGGGGCGCCTCGATCGGCGCCACCGGTGCCACCGGCATCGGCGCATGCAATTCGCCCTGCGGAGCGAGGTAGGCGTGCTGAGGTAGCGCCCGGGTCGCCGGGGTGGGGGCCGGTTCGGCGACCGCCGCGGGCGCCGGGGCCGGCGGAGCGGGAAGCAACGGTGCCGCCGCCATCCCGAAGGTATCGGTAGCGGACCGCACGGCCACCCGGGTCGCATCCTGTACGGCGACCGTGAGGTCGCGGATCGGGTCGGGGGCGGCGGAGGCCGGCTGCAGCGGATTCGCCGGTAGCGCGGGAATCGGGGGTGACGCGGGTGGAGCGGGGAGTGCTTCGGCATTGGCCGTACCGGCGCCGATCAGTGTCGCGATGAGCGGAACCGCGCCCGCCGCTACCACCGATCCCGCAGCCCGCCGAGCCGGACCGGTAGCTCTGTGCTTACCCATGGTCGCCTTTCTCCGGGAAATTGTCGGTTTGCCAGACATTCGGACCGGAACGCGCGGCGGATGGGATTCTCCTGTTCAGGCTGCTGGCAATCCGCTCCCGAACCGGCACCGAGGACACGGCGGCGCAGCGATAACGGCTGGTTTGCGGCACCGGACGGGGGCTCGGGCCGGATATCGGGCTCACGGCTGGGCTGCGCCGAGTAGCGGTGTGGTGAAACCGTCGGTGACGCCGTATGCCGCCCCGAGTGCGGCTCCGGCCATCATGGCGGGTACCGCGACGACGCCGTACCCGACCGCGGCGCCGAGGACGGGGCCGACGACGAGGCCGGTCGGCAGGAACGGTATCCCTGCCACGAAACCGAGTGCGGCGCCGAGCATTCCGAACGGGATGGCGACCGGTGCGGCGACGGCGTTCCCGATGGCCGCGCCGATGACGGCGTTACCCAGGGTCTGGGCGGCAAGCCGATCCGACCGCGTGGATTCCACACCCATCGAATCGAGATAGGTCGACACCTGATCCTCGGCCTGCGCGGCGCCCTGGTTGACCGGGCCGGCGTCGAACGGTACGGCGATCACGAAGCTGCCGATCCGCAGTGTGCCCGGCGGCGTGTCGACCGGCGCCCGGGGGGCACCGGGCTGAGCCGCGGGGAGGGAGCCCTGGGGCGTGCGATAGGCAGGGGCGGACAGCAGCTCCGCGCCCGGATCGGCGAGCGTGGCCGGTGGTGCGATCCCGGGGACGGGCCGGGTCAGTGGTGCCGCCGCTGCACCGATGGTCTCGGTCACCGACTGGACAGCGTTCTGGACTGCGGTGGTAGCCGCCCTGACCGGGTCCGGCGCGACTGGTGCTGCCGGGGGCTGGGCAGCGGGCGCCGATGCGTTGGCGGCGGCCGGTCCCGCGAAGGGGTCCGCCATCGGTGCCGGGACAACGGGTGTCGCCGGCGGGCCGGGCACCGAGGCGCCGAGCGCGGTGAGTGGGCCGGGCGCCGGGCCGGCGGACGTGGCGAGTGGGCCGGGGGTCGGTGCCGCGGGCCAGACGAGATGGGCCGGTGCGTCCGGTGCTACGGGCGCGGCGGGGGCTGCGGATCCCGGCTCGGCCGGCGCGTTGCTCGGGGCCGGCGCTGCCGGGGCGGTGAATTGGTCCGCAATCGGTGTGGGGAGGGTGGATGCCGCCGGGGCGGCAGGCATCGGCCCGGCGGGGGTGGTGGAAAGGTGCGTCACCGGTACGGCGGGTGATGGGGCGCCGGGTGCGGCCGGCGGCGCCGGATCGGGTGCGGTGGGAGGTGCCGCGGTGCCCACGGCCGGCTCGGGAGCCGGTAGGAAGAGGCCCGCCGGGAGTGCGGGCAGCGCGGGGAGTGCCGGGATCGGGGGCGGGGCGGGGGGTGTTTCGGCATTGGCTGTGCCGGCGCCGATCAGTGTCGCGATGAGCGGGACCGCGCCCGCAGCGACGACCGATCCGGTAGCGCGCCGGGTGACACCGGGAGCTCTGTGCTTACCCATGGTCGCCTTTCTCCGGAATCAATCGGATTGCCCGATATTAGCTCCGTAAGGGGTCGGCGCCTGGGATATCGGCCGGTCAGCCGACTTTACGATTGCCTCCGGATTTCTCGGCCGGGGTAGCGACCCCGTTGCCGGTGGGATTGGCCTGCGAGGAGCCGGGCGGCCGGCGGCCCGCCGCCCCGCGCACGATTTCCTCGCCCTCTTCACTGTCGCCGTACACCGCCTCCAGCGCGAGACGCGCGAAGATCCACTGTTCGGTGGCCGCCATCTGGCCGCGACCACGGCCGAGGAAGGTCACGAACCACTGGATGATGGTGATGATCCGGCTCCGGTAACCGACGAGGTAGTACAGGTGCAGCGCCAGCCAGGCCAGCCACGCAACGAAACCGCCGAATTCCAGCTTCCCCACCTGGCAGACCGCGCTGAATCGCGAGATCGTCGCCATACTGCCCTTGTTGAAGTATTTGAACTGCCGCCGGTCGGCCGGTGTCTGTTTACCTGCCACCTCGGCCTTGATCTGCTTCGCGGCGTAAGTGGCGCCCTGGATCGCGCCCTGGGCCTGCCCGGGGACATCGGGTACCGACATCAGATCCCCGACGACGAAGACGTTGGGATGTCCCTTGATGGTGAGGTCCGGCTCCACCACGACCCGGCCCGCGCGGTCCACTTCGGTACCGGCCGAACGGTCGGCCAGCATCTTGCCCAGCGGGCTGGCCTGCACCCCGGCCGACCACACCTTGCAGGCGGATTCGATCCGCCGGGTGGTGCCATCCTTGTCCTTCACCGTCACACCGTGGGCGTCGACATCGGTCACCAGGGCGTTCAACTGGATCTCCACACCCATGGATTCGAGCCGCCGCTGCGCCTTACCACCCAGTTTCGGGCCCATGGGGCCGAGTACCGCGCCCGCGCCTTCGACCAGGATCACCCGGGCGTCGCGCGGGTCGATGTTGTGGAATGTGCCTTCGAGAGTGCGGTCGGACAGTTCCGCGATCTGGCCCGCCAGCTCGACTCCGGTGGGGCCGGCGCCCACCACCACGAAGGTGAGCAGCCGGTCGCGTTCCTCTTGTGTCTGCGCGACCTCGGCCTGTTCGAAGGACCCGAGAATGCGGCCGCGTAGTTCGAGGGCGTCGTCGATGGTTTTCATACCGGGCGCGAAGGTGGCGAACTGGTCGTTGCCGAAATACGACTGCTGGGCGCCGGTCGCGACGATCAGGCTGTCGTAGGGGGTCACGGTGGATTCGCCGAGCAGTACCGAGGTGACGGTGCGCTCGGTCAGGTCGATATCGGTGACCTCGCCCAGCAGCACCTGGGCGTTCTTCTGTTTCCGCAGCACCAGCCGGGTCGCGGGCGCGATCTCGCCGACCGACAGGATCCCGGTGGCCACCTGGTAGAGCAGAGGCTGGAACAGGTGCGTTGTGCTCTTGGAGATGAGGGTGACGTCGACGTCGGCCCGCTTGAGGTGTTTGGTCCCGAACAGACCGCCGAACCCGGATCCGATCACCACGACGCGGTGCCGGCCGTTCTCAACAGGTTGCGTGCTCATGGTCGCTCCTCGCCAGCGGTGGGCCGGTGGCTGCCCGTGATGATCATGTCCGACAACGCACACGGTAGTAGCAGTACCCGTCGAGGACACAGTCCGACGCTGTTGTGCACTCGTGGTGGTGTGGCAACTCACCACGATAGCGATCGCGCGGCGGTCTCGGGGGAGGCGAGCAGGTACCGATTCGGTCGAAATCGCACAGCCTGTTGCAACAAAGACAATAGGATGGGTGCTATCTCTCAGGAGGTTCTGCCATGGTCACCGTCGACCGTGCCGCCACGCGAGCGTCGCGGGCGCGCACCGATACCGAGAATTCGGCGCTCATCGAAATACCGCGGCGTCAGGCACTCGACCGGCTGCTCCTGCGGGTCCCCGAGCGACCGCGAACCCTGGCCACCCCGCCGGACCGGAACGATACTCGCGCGGTACGCGGCGACGGGGGTCTGCCCTACCTGGGACGCACCCTCCATTACATGCGTTGGGGTCCGGCCGAGATGCTGGACCGGTACCGCCGGTTCGGCCCGGTCACCCTCAACAGTTCGATGGGAATGGACCGGGTGTTCGCCGCGGGGCCGGAGGCGCTCGACGAGGTGGTCGGCCGGCGCCGCCGGGATTTCGGGCAGGGCTGGGACTATTTCATCGGCCCGTTCTTCCGGCGCGGTCTGCTGCTGCTCGAATTCGACGAGCATATGTTCCACCGGCGCATCATGCAGCAGGCATTCACCCGGGAACGCCTGGAGGCGCATCTGGCCGAACTGACACCGGTCGTCCGGTCGACCATCGGCCGCTGGGTGCCCGAGGGGGCGGGGGCGAGCCGGACCGTGCAGATGTTTCCCGCCATCAAGGAACTGGCGCTCGATATCGCCGGCGAAACCTTCATGGCACTCGAGGTGGGTGAAGAGCGCAGGAAACTCACCGACGCATTTGTGGCCTGCACGCATGCCGGGCTCGCGCTGGTCCGGCACAATGTGCCCGGCGGCAAATGGCGGGCCGGATTACATGGCCGCAAGGTGCTCGAGGAGTACTTCCGCGGGATGCTTCCGCAGAAGCGGCGCAGCGACGCCCCGGATTTCTTCTCCGGTCTGTGCCACGCTCGCGCCGAGGACGGTTCGGTTTTCAGCGACGACGATGTGGTGAACCATATGATCTTCCTGATCATGGCCGCGCATGACACCACGACCACCACCGCCACCGCGGTCGCGTACTACCTGGGCAAACACCCGGAGTGGCAGCAGAAGGTGCGCGAGGAGGTCCTGGCGCTGGATCTGACCAACGATTCGCCGGCCATCGCCGATCTGGACAGCCTGCGCACCCTGGACCTGGTGGTGAAGGAAAGTCTGCGGTTGATGCCGCCGGTGCCCGGTATGGTGCGCCGCGCCGTCCGCGATACCGAGATCTGCGGCCACTACATCCCCGCCGGAACTCCGGTCGACCTCGGCTATCAGGTCAACCACCTGCTCACCGAATTGTGGACCGATCCGGAGGTTTTCGATCCGCTGCGGTTCTCCGACGAGCGCCGGGAGGACAAATCCCATCGGCTCGCGTGGATGCCGTTCGGTGCGGGGTCGCACAAGTGCATCGGCATGCATTTCGGCACGTTCGAGGTGAAGACGATCATCTCCGCCCTGGTCCGCGACTATGCGTGGAGTTTCCCGGAGGGCTACCGCATGCCCTGGGGTTTCACCACGATTCCGTTCCCGCGCGACGATGCGCCGATGCGGTTGCAACGTCTCACCTGAGACACCGGAAGCGCCCGGCACCGGTTCCCCGCTACGGGCGGGGGCCGGTGCCGGGCGCTGCGGAAACGGTTCGGGCGCGGTGGTTCAGCGGCCGGACAGCAGGTATTCGGCGACGGTGGTATCGGTTTCGGCACCTTCCTGGTAGCCGCCTTCACCGTTCATCGCGGTCATGATCGACAGGGTGTAGCGCTCACCCGGCCCGGCGAAACCGACCGAGTTCACCACCCAGCCGCCCTGCTCGTCGGACCAGCCGTTCTTCAGGCCGGGCCGCATCGCCGAGCCGGCGCCCCAGACGCCCCAGTGCTGATTGGAATCGACGCGGCGCATGAGATCCAGCAGGTAGTTGCGGTCATCGGGATGCATCCGGTCCAGGACATTGGACATGAGCCGGTCGAAATCGGCGGCGGTGGTCTTCTGGAATGCCCAGTGCGGCCCGGGATTGGGCGAGGGCTGCGGGGCCAGGCTGGTCATCCCGTTGGCGCGGAAGGCGTTGTTGAAAGCCATCCGGTCCAGGCCCGCGTATTTGTTCCAGAGGATATCGGTGGCCTGGTCGTTGGAGGTCGACATCATCTGCTCGATGAGGCCGCGATCCTCCGGCGGCAGGGCGATGGCGCCGACGCGGGCCCGGTTGAGCAGATCCTGCGCGATGGCGAGTTTGATCGTCGACGCGGTCCACACCATATCTTCGGCGTGCGGGCTGGCGTAGACGGCGCCGGTGTTCCGATCGCGGATCACATAACCGGTGACACCCGGTCGCGAATCGAGATACGAGTTGACGGTTTCGATACGGCCGGCGAGATCGCAGTCGAAACCGTGCGCGCAACCCTGGGTGTGCGCGAGTGGAACGGCATCGGCCGCGGGCAGGCCCGCGGGCACACCGGCGAACATGATCGCGGCGGCGGCCAGGACTGTGGCGGGTGCGGCCATACGGGGCGCAGCACCGGTGAGCAGGGGGTAACGCACGAGGAAACACCTTGTCACATCGGCGCTCGGCGCGCACGTTTTCCGTGATCCGCTAGTGGACCCGGGCCGTGGCCTTCAGATCGGCCACCGGACGGCCGTTGAGGCGGTAGCAGTGCTCGAACGCCTCGGTGTGCTGATCGCGAGGCCACGAATGCAGAACGACGGTCCGCCCGTAATGCCGGGAGTTGACCAGCTCCCACCGGTCCCCGGAGCGGCGGACGGTGAATCCGTCTCTCGGTATCAGGGGAACAACCAGCGCTTTCATCGACGCGAACCAGCCTTTCGTGCGGTAACCCGTTCCTCCCGGGGTTGCACTGTGACACAGCGACTCCGCCGGATCCCGGCCATCCGGCCGCGTGTCGGTGACTCATGTGCGCTAAATCACTGTGCGGAACGACTGAATATCGGGTAGAAGCGTTCGGCGCTAGGGACATTCGGATGATGACCATCTGTCCGGGGGTTGTCCTCTGCCGTCGTGGGGGGTGACCCGGCGCTGTCGGTGGCGGGGCGTATAAACGGGTGGACGAGAGAGCCGCCCGAGCTGTGCGAATGCGGGCGGAAACCGGCGATCGGACCGAGCGGAAGGGCGGAGATGGCGCTGCACATCCACCGTGCCGAACGCGCGGACGCGCTCGCCGGCGCGCTCGCGGCCGTGCTCGCCCATCCGCTGCCGGATCCGTTCGCCACGGAAGTGGTCGCGGTACCCGCCAAAGGGGTGGAGCGCTGGCTGGCGCAACAACTCTCGGGTGCGCTCGGCGCGGCCCCCGGTGCGGGCGACGGGATCGCGGCCAATATCCGGTTCCCTGCCCCGGCCGCGCTGGTCGAGGAGGTACTGGCCCAGGCCACCGGAGTCGGTGCGCAGACGGATCCGTGGGCGCACGACCGGGTGGTCTGGACACTGCTGCGGGTGATCGACGATGCGGTGGCAGAGCCGTGGTGCGCGGTACTGGCGCACCATCTCGGGCCGGATCCGGCCGGCGTCTCCGAAGTGAAGCCCGATGCCGGACCGGCCGCCGCGGCGCACCGGCTCGGGCGGCGGTACGCCACCGCGGCCCGCCTGGCCACGCTCTTCGACGGGTATGCGGTGCAGCGTCCCCACCTGATCACCGAATGGGCGGACGGGGCCGATACCGACGGCACCGGCCGGCCGCTCCCGGACGATCTGCTCTGGCAGCCCGCCCTGTGGCGCCGGTTGCGCGCGGCCGTCGGCGCACCCGGCCCGGCGGAGCGGCTGCACACCGCGTGTGCGCGCCTGCGGGCGGAACCGGGTGTTGTCACGCTGCCCGATCGGCTGTCGCTCTTCGGGGCTACCCGGCTGCCCGCGGGCCACCTGGCGGTACTCACCGCTGTGGCCGAACATCGCGACCTGCATCTATGGCTGACGCACCCGAGTCCGGCGATGTGGAACTCGCTGGACCGGCATCGCCGCACTCCGGACGGACCGGCCTGCGATCCCGGAGATCGCTTACCCACCGCGTGGTCGGCACCACTGACCCCGGGCTCGGCCTCAGCCCTGGGCCCGGGCGCAGCTCCACTCTCGGGCCCGGCCGCAGGCTCGAGTGCACCCACCGTCTCAGGCCCGTCCACCGCACCAGGTCCAATCCTTGCCCCGGGCTCAGGCCCGAAATCGGCTCCCGGCTCGACCCCGGCACCCGGCCCAGGCACGGACTCGGCGAGCTCAGTGTTGAACTCGCCCCCGGGGCCGGCGCCGGACTCGGGTTCAGTACCGAGCCCGAGCTCAGAATCTGCTCCCGGCTCTGCACAAGACCCAAGCGCTGTCCCGGATCAAAGCGCTGCACCGAGCATCACCGGACCCGGTCACTCCGCCGGCGCGGTCGCGGTGACCGGCCGTCCGCTCGACTCCGAGATCACTGCGGCCGCCGAAACGTTCGCCGAGGCCCCTGGGCTGGCGAGCTCGGCGCCGGGCTCGAGCTCAGCGCCCGGCGCGGGCCCCGAGGCGGTCCGAGTGTCGGGATCGGTCCCCGGTGGCGCTCCGTTGCTCTCTATGGAAAGAACACGGGTGGACGATGATTCGGCCGGTCTGGTGCGGCACCCACTGCTGGCGGGGCTGAGTCGCGATGTCCGGGAACTGCAACTGCGGTTGCCGCCTGCCGAAACCGATACCCGCCATCCGGCGGCGCCGGGCCCTGTGCCTGTCGCGGCGAGTGGATCGGATCGGCCTACCGGCGAAAAGTCCATGGCCGCAGACGGTTCTGTCCACGACCGAGACGGGGGGCAGTCGTCGTCGTCCCTGCTCCAGGCGCTGCAAGCGCATATCCGTGACGACGACTGGCCGCCGGTCGCCGGCCGGCACACCGGTGACGGCAGCGTGCAGATCCATGCCTGCCACGGTCCCGTGCGGCAGGTGGAGGTGCTGCGGGAATGCCTGCTCGGGCTGTTCGCCGCCGACTCCGCCCTGGAACCGCGCGATGTGGTGATCATGTGCCCGGAGGTCGAATCGTTCGCCCCGCTGGTGCGTGCGGCGTTCGGGCAACCCGTACCGTCCGGAACCGAGACACCGGAGGCCGTGGCCCATCCCGGTCACCGGTTACGGGTACGGCTCGCCGACCGTGGACGTGGCGCGACCAATCCACTACTGGGTGTGGTGGCGGTGCTGCTGGAACTGGCACGGGGGCGGGTCACCGTCACCGAGGTCCTGGACCTGGCTGCCTATGAACCGGTTCGCCGGGCCTGCGGATTCGATGACGACGATATCGAGCGAATGCGGGAATGGGCGGTCGAGGCCGGTGCCCGCTGGGGGATCGGCCGCCGGCAGCGGCATGCGTTCGGCCTCGGCGAATTCGAACAGAACACCCTCAACGCCGCGCTGGACCGGATCCTGCTGGGTGTCACCGCCGACGAGAGTTCGCAGGACTGGCTCGACCGGGTCCTCCCGCTCGACGATGTGGACAGCAACGATATCGATCTGGCGGGCCGGTTCGCCGAATACATCGATCGCCTCGCCTCGATCCTGCGTGACCTGCAAGGGCCCGCACCGGCCGCGGAGTGGTCGGCGACCCTGGGGCGTGCCCTCGATCTGCTCACCGACGTCGCCCCGGCGCAGGAGTGGATACGCACCGAGGCGCGCCGGGAACTGGCGGCCGCGACGGCCCACGCCGGGGATACCGTGCTGCGGCTCGCCGATATCACCGAATTACTGCAGAGTCGGCTCGCCGCCACACCGACGCGCGCAAATTTCCGCACGGGCGAGCTCACCGTCTGCACCATGACCCCGATGCGCTCCGTTCCGCACCGGGTGGTGGTACTGCTCGGCGTGGACGACGAGGTCTTTCCCCGTGGTGCGGGCCTCGACGGTGACGATATCCCCGCCCGCGACCCCCTTGTGGGAGAGCGTGATCCGCGGTCGGAGGATCGGCAGCTGCTGCTGGATGCGATCATGGCCGCCCGCGACACCCTGGTGGTGTTGCACACCGGGGCCGATCCGGTGACCGGTGCCTACCGTCCGCCCGCGGTCCCCGTGGCGGAACTACTCGATACCGTGCGTGCCCATGTCGGACCGGACGGGATGTCCGCGGTCCTCACCCACCACCCGCTGCAACCACACGACCGGCGCAATTTCGCCGCCGCGGCGCCGTTCTCCTTCGATACCGCCGCATACGCCGGGGCGCAGGCGACGCTGCAACCCGCACAACCCGCGGCGAACCCCTTCAACCGGGCCCTGCCCGCGGCCGAGACCACCGAAATAGGCCTGGCCGAGCTGATTTCTTTTCTGGAGCATCCGGTGCGCGGATTCCTGTGGCAGCGGCTGGGTTTGCGGATCCCCGATGAGGAGGAGGAAATCGCGGATCGGCTGCCGATCGAGTTCGGTGGTCTCGAAACCTGGTCGCTCGGGGAGCGGATGCTGAGCGCCCGGCTGGCCGGAGCCGACCCCGCCGAGCTGCGGGCGGCAGAGTGGCGGCGCGGTACCTTACCGCCGGCCGAACTGGGCCGTGCGGTGCTGGACCAGGTGGAGCGGACGGTCGATACGTTGTTCCGGGCCGCGGCACCGGATTACGCGCAACCGCCCCGCGATATCGATATCGCCGTCGATCTCGGCGGTGGCCGGCGCCTGACGGGGACCGTCGCCGAGGTACGCGGTGATCTGCTGGTGCGCACGACCTACTCCCGGGTCGCGCCGAAACATCGCCTGGCGGCCTGGGTTTCGGTGCTGGCGCTGGCGGCGACCGAGGACCGCTCGTGGCGGGCCGCGGTGACCGGACGCGGCCGGTTCCCGACACCCGCTTGGCGCGCCGAGCTCACCGCGCCCGCCGCGGACGAGGCGAACGGCCTGTTGCGGACATTGGTCGCATTACGCGAGGCCGGCCTGGCCGAACCCCTGCCGATCCCGACCGCCACCACCGCCGCATACGCCGAGGCGCGGTTCCGGCGCCTCCCACCGGAGGAGGCCATGGTCGCGGCCGATCGCGAATTCGGCGGCGGGGACAAGAAACGCGATTTCGCCGAACACACCGACCGGAATGTGCGTTATGTCTGGGGTCCGGTGCCGGATCTGAGCCGCCTCACCGCCGCTGCGGCACCCGACGGTGAGCCCGTGGAACAGACGCGGTTCGGCTCCATCGCCCGCCGCCTCTGGGGGCCGCTGCTGCGGGCCGAACAGCAAGGGGCGCCATGAGCACCGCGCGCAACGGAGACGTCAGGCGGTCCCCGTGACAGCGACCGCCACCACACCGCCCGCGGCCGGGGACAGCTTCGCGCTCTGCGATGCCCTGCCGACCGGTACCACTGTGCTGGAGGCCAGTGCGGGAACCGGGAAAACCTATGCGATCGTCGGCTTGGCCGTCCGCTATGTCGCCGAGGCCGCGATCCCGATATCCCGGCTGCTGCTGGTGACCTTCAGCCGCGCCGCCACCCAGGAACTGCGCGAACGGACCCGCGACCGGTTCGTCGCCGTCGCCGCGGCGCTGGCCGACCCGGTGGCCGCGCGCACCGCGACCGATGAGCTGGTGCGCCATCTGGCAACCGCCGAACCCGGCGAGGTCGCGGCCCGCCGGGCCCGGTTGCTCACCGCGCTCTCCGATTTCGATGCCGGGGTGATCGCCACCACGCACAGTTTCTGCCGCCGCATGCTGGCCGAACTGGGTGTCGCCGGCGATCTCGACCCCGGTGTGCGGCTGGTGGAGGAGGCGGACGACCTCACCCGCGCGGTGATCGACGACCTGTATCTGAGTCGCTACGCACGCATGCCCGCGCCGTTCACGATCAAACAGGCCCACCGGTTCGCGTCCGCCGCGGTGCGCGACCGGCAGGCCGTACTCGCCCCGGACACCGACGACATATCGGCACAGCGGGTTGCCTTCGCCGCCGCGGTACGCGCGGAAACCGAACGACGCAAAAGGCTTTCGAGCGTCCGGGATTTCGATGACCTGCTGGTACTGCTGCGCGATATCCTGGCCGATCCGGTGCGCGGCCCCGGCGCGTGCCGTCGCATCCGCGACCGGTATCCGGTGGTGCTGGTGGACGAATTCCAGGACACCGACCCGCTGCAATGGGAGATCCTGTACCGCGCATTCCACGGTCACAACACCCTCGTGCTGGTGGGTGATCCGAAGCAGGCGATCTATGCGTTCCGCGGCGCCGAAGTACTCAGCTATCTCGACGCCGTCGGCCAGGCGACGGCCCGGCGCGAACTCACCACCAACCGCCGCAGCGACGCCGGCCTGCTGCGCGCACTCGAGCACCTGCTCGGCGGGGCCGCGCTCGGGCACGACGAGATCGTGGTGCCCACAGTGAGTGCGACCCAGCCGTGGTCTCGATTGCGGGGCCCCGCCGAACTGGTCACGGCGCTGCGGTTGCGGTGCCTGCCGCGCACCGGGGCCGGACCGCGGGGTATGTCGGGATTTCCGAATATCCACCGGCAGCGCGCCCGGGTCGCCGCGGATCTGGCGGGCGATATCGTGGCGCTGCTCGAGTCGGGCACCGTCCTCGCCGAGGCGACCGGCCGGCGGCCCGCGGCGCGCAACGGCGCCCCCGCCGGGGAGCCGGGAGAGGGCCGCCCACTGGGACCCGGCGATATCGCGGTGCTCGTGCGCACCCACACCCAGCTGGAGGTGGTTCGGGAGGCGCTCGAACGCGCGGGCGTGCCTGTCGTATTGACCAGCGGTAGCAGTGTGTTCGGTACCGCGAGTGCCACCGATTGGTTGTGGGTACTGTCCGCGCTCGAACAGCCGCATCGCGCGGACCGGGTCCGGCTGGCCGCACTCACTCCGATATTCGGGTACACGAGCGCCGAAATGGATAGCGGCGGCGCGGATCTGGTGGGGCGGGTCAGCGCCGAATTACGTGATGCGGCCCGTCTTTTCGCCCGGGCCGGGTTCGCGGCCGTTGTCGAGGAGCTCACGGCCGCGACCCGGCTGGTGCCGCGGTTGCTGGCCGTCGAGCACGGCGAGCGCCGGCTCACCGATATCCGCCAGCTCGCCCAGCTGCTCGACGAGGTCTCGGCCACCGAGGGTTTCGGGCTCACCGCGCTCACCAGATGGCTCGCCGACCGGATCCGGGAACCCGGTTCGGGCTCGGTGGCCGGGCGCAGCCGGCGGCTGGACCGGGATCTGGCCGCGGTCCAGCTCGCCACCGTGCATGCCAGCAAGGGACTCGAATTCCCGATCGTCTACCTGCCGTTCGCCTGGGACAGTTCGGCCGATCCGAAACCGGCCACCCTGCTGATGCACGAGAACGGGGCCCGGGTGCTCGATATCGGCGGCCCCGACGCTCCGGGCTACAACGCCCGCAAGGAGCGCGCGGACAGCGAATCGGCGGGTGAGGAACTGCGGCTGTGCTATGTGGCGCTGACCCGTGCGTGCTGCCAGGTGGTCGCCTGGTGGGCGCCGTCGTTCGGGACCGCGGTCGCCCCGCTGCACCGGCTGCTGTTCGGCCGGACACCGGAGTCGGCGCAGCCGAAACCCCGCGCGCCGGTCGACGAGGACGCCGCGGTGGTGGACCGGATTCGGGCGTGGGCAGCGGCCGCGGCGGAGACCATCTCGGTCACGGCGGCGGACCCGGGCCCGGAGGTGCCGGTGTTCCATGCGCGCGCCGGCGTGGCCGACCGCGCGCTCGCGGTGGCGCGTTTCGACCGGAAGCTGGACGAGCAGTGGCGGCGGACCTCCTATTCGGCGCTGACCGCCGCGGCACACAGCGTGCTGCCCGATACCGAACCGGAGGAGGCCCTCGGTCCGGACGACGAACCGGACGCACCGGCGCCGCTGGCCGAACCCGAGCCGGGTGCCGCCTCTCTCATGAATGCGCTGCCCTACGGTGCGGAATTCGGCACCCTGGTGCATGCGGTGCTGGAGCGAGTGAGTACCGACGCCGCCGACCCGGCCGCCGAGGTGCGGGCCCGCTGCGCCGAAGCGGTGGGGGAGATGCTGTCCGCGGCGGATCCGGACCTGCTGGCGGAGGCGCTGCTCGCCGTTCTGCGCACCCCGATTGGTTTCGGCGCCCTCGCCGATATCCCCGACCGGGACCGGTTGTGCGAACTCGAATTCGAACTGCCCCTCGCGGGCGGGGACGCACCCGCCGCCGGCTCGGCCACGCTGCACCGGATCGCCGCGCTGGTGCGCTCCCGGCTGGCCCCCGGCGATATCTTCCACGCCTACGCCGACGAACTCGGCACTCTCGACGACACCCCGTTACGCGGATACCTCACCGGGAGTATCGATGCGGTGCTGCGGACGCCCGACGGCCGGTTCGTCGTGGTCGACTACAAGACGAACCGGCTGGGCACCGGTGATCTCACCGTCGCGCACTACACCCGTGACCGGATGGCCGCCGAGATGATCCGCTCGCACTACCCGCTGCAGGCCCTGCTGTATTCGGTGGCATTGCACCGGTATCTGCGGTGGCGGCTGCCCGGCTACGATCCCGCGGAACATCTCGGCGGTATCCGCTACCTGTTCGTCCGCGGCATGATCGGACCGGAGACCCCCGACGGTGCGGGAGTGTTCGATTGGACGCCGCCGCCCGCCCTGATCACCGAGTTGTCCGAGCTGCTCGCCGGAGGTGGGTCGTGATCCCGATCCGGGTGGCGCAGCGCGGGCGCGGAATACTGCGGGAATTCAACGAGGCCGGGGTGCTGTCGGCCGCGGATGTGCATGTGGCCGCCCGGCTGGGCCGGCTCGCGGGGGAGGACCGCGAACCGGTGCTGTTCGCGGCGGCGCTGGCGGTACGCGCCGTACGGTCGGGGTCGGTCTGCCTGGACCTGACCCGGATGCGGGATATCGGCGTGGATACCGACGACGAACATCCCGATCAGCTCGACCTCACCGAATTACCCTGGCCCGACGAACAATCGGTGATCGACGCGGTCCGCGACAGTCCGCTCGTGCGCGGCGGCCCGGCCGGACCGCTGCGGCCGTTGCGGCTCACCGAACCGGCCCGGCCGGGCGTCGGCCCGCTGCTCTATCTGGACCGGTACTACCGGCAGGAACACACCATCCGCCGGGTGCTCACCGCGCGGGCGGCCGGTCATCCGGCCGCCGATCCGGCCGTGGTGTGCCGCGAACTCGATCGGCTCTTCGGCCCGGCGGGCGATACCCCCGACCGGCAGCGACTCGCCGCGGCGCTGGCCGCCACCCAGTGGACCACCGTCGTCGCCGGCGGACCCGGAACCGGGAAAACGCATACCATCGCCCGTATTCTCGCGCTTCTGGTCGCGCACCGCGCGGCCGAACCCGGGGGTGCACCGCTGCGGATCGCGCTGGCCGCGCCCACCGGTAAGGCCGCGGCCCGGTTGCAGGAGGCCGTCCGCGACCAGGCCGCGCCGCTCGGCCTCCCGGAACTCTCCGCGGCGACCTTGCACCGCCTGCTGGGATGGCAGCGCGGTCGCACCACCCGGTTCCGCTATCACGAACACAATCGACTGCCCTACGACGTGGTCGTCGTGGACGAGACGTCCATGGTTTCGCTGACCATGATGAGCCGGCTGCTCGCCGCACTACGCCCGGATACCCGGCTCGTGCTGGCCGGCGACCCGGATCAGCTCGCCTCCGTGGACGCGGGGGCGGTGCTCGCGGATCTGGTGGCCGCGCCGTTCCCGGTCGAGCCCGATCCGGCCTTCGAGGCGATTCTCGCCGCCGAACCCGGATTTGCCAGTACGTCTGCGCCGGCCGCGACCGCGGAAGATTCCGAGGCGCTGACCGAATCCGAGCGTAAACGGTTGTGCGGCGGGATCGTCCGGCTCACCCGTGGGCGCCGGTTCGGCGGCCGGATCGCCGATCTGGCGGTGGCGGTCCGCGCCGGGGATACCGAGGCTGCGCTGGATCTGCTGCGGTCCGGTGGCGATACGCTCGAACTGCTCGGCCCCGACGAGATAGCCGCCGTCCGGGCCGATACCGTCGCCACCGCACAACGGGTCACCGCCGCGGCGCAGACCGGCGACGCGGCGGCGGCACTGACCGCGTTCGAATCACATCGCCTGCTCTGTGCACATCGCCGGGGCCCGTACGGGGTGGAGCACTGGGACCGGACGGCGGCCGAATGGGCCGCCGCCGCGGGTGCGGGCCCGGAGTACCGGACCGGCACCTGGTATCCGGGGCAACCGCTGCTGGTGACGGCCAACGATCACGAGGCGCGGATCTACAACGGCGATACCGGCGTGGTCGTGAGCCGCCCGGACGGGTCGCTGCGGGTGGCACTGCAGCGGGGTGAGGAACCGCTGCTGATCCATCCGACCCGGTTTCCCGCCGTGGTCACGGTGTTCGCGATGACGATTCATCGCAGTCAGGGCAGCCAATACGATGCGGTGACCATCGTTCTACCGGAGCCCGGGTCGAGCCTGCTGACCCGGGAACTCCTGTACACCGCCATCACTCGCGCCCGCCGCCACGTGCGCATCCTGGGAACCGAGGAGGCCATCCGGGCCGCGATCGACCGGCATGTACTGCGCGCCAGCGGGCTCAGCCTCGACCAGGCCGATCAACTCCGCTGACCCGCCGCGCCGGCTTACGGCGCGGCCGGGGACAGTCCGGGCAGCCCCATGGCGTACCGGAAATCGGCCGTATTGCCGAGTGTCGCCAGCACGACCCGGATCATCGTGAGCCGGGCCTCGGCAACCGTGGCCGCATCGGGTTCGCCGCCGGGTTCGGAGGCGGCCGAAATCCGGTACACCACGTATTCGCAGACGTGCAGGGCGGCATCGAGATCCAGCAGTCCGGGCACGGTCCGCCCCAGTTCCGTGAACTTGGCGCGTACATTCTCCCGGATCCCGTCGAGCGCGGCATTGCGGTACGCCGAGACCGGTGAAGCCGGATCGTGGAGTTCGGCGAACAGCGGGCGCAGCATCGCGCCGTGCCCGCGAGCCCAGTCCAGGTAGGCGTCGATCAGCCGGATACCGAGCTCCACGCCCTCGCCGGTCGCGTCGAGCGCGGCCGCGATCCCGCCGACCAGCTCCGCGTTCGATACCTCCAGCAGCACATGCAGCGGTTCGGTGGCGTTGGCGAAATAACGGTAGAACGTGGGCCGCGAGAGCCCGGCCTGGTCGATGATCCGGGCCACGCTCAGACCACGGGAACCGGCGCGGGTGAAGACCTCGCCGGCGGCGTCGACGATCCGGGCGCGCACCTCCTCGGCTTGTGCCCGGGTCTGCGGTGGCCGGCCCCGCCGGGGCGGCGGGCCGGGTTCCGGCCGTTGCGGCGCTTCGGCGACACCCACCTCGCCGTCGTGGTTCCGTTCCGGGCTACTCACGCGGTGCCTGCCCGGGCCGCTGTGAGATCGCACAGCCGGTACCGGTACCCGGCTGTTGTCCGCACCGTGCCTCTTGACACTCCACACCGCACGAGCATTACATTAACACCACTGTTCAATTAATCGCCGTGCCGCGGATCGCCGATCGCGGCACCTCGCCCCAGGAGAATGCCGACGATGACGACCGCCCAGCGTCCCGCCGCCACCGGCGCACTCACCCCGGACCTGGTCGAACGGCTGCTCACCCGGGCCGCGGCCGGTGGTGCGCCCGCCGTCACGGTGCATGCGCCGGTCACCGGCGAGCCGATCGCCGAACTGCCGCAATCGTCGGTCGCCGATATCGAGACCGCCTTCGAGCGGGCCCGCGCGGCCCAGCGGCAGTGGGCGCAGGTGCCGGTCCGGGAGCGTGCCGCGGTACTGCGCCGCTTCCACGATCTGGTGCTGGCCGAACAGGACACCGTTCTCGATATCGTGCAGACCGAAACCGGTAAGTCCCGGGTGCACGCCTTCGACGAGGTCGGCGATGTCGCGGTGAATTCCCGGTACTACGCGGCCACCGCCGCCAAATTGCTGGCCCGCCGCAATCCGCGTGGAGTGCTGCCGGTGCTCACCGATGTGCAGGTGCGGCACCGGCCCAAGGGTGTGGTCGCGGTGATCTCGCCGTGGAACTATCCGCTGGCGCTGGCGGTATCGGATGCGCTCCCGGCTCTGGTCGCCGGCAACGCGGTGGTGGGCCGCCCGGACAACCAGACCGCGCTCACCGCACTGTGGGCGGCCGACGCGGCCGTCCGGGCCGGCCTGCCCGAGGGACTGTGGCAGATCGTGCTCGGCCGCGGCTCGGTGATCGGCGGCGAGATCATCGATCGCGCCGACTACGTCGACTACACCGGTTCCAGCGCCACCGGCCGGACCATCGGCCGCCAGGCGGGGGAGCGGCTGATCGGTTGTTCACTCGAACTGGGCGGGAAGAATCCGCTGCTCGTCCTCTCGGATGCCGATCCGGTGGCCGCCGCCAAAACCGCCGTGCGCGCGAGTTTCGCCTCGGCCGGGCAGTTGTGCGAATCGATGGAGCGGATCTACGTGCACGAATCGGTCTACGACCGGTTCGTCAGCGAATTCGTGACGGCGGTGAAGGGGGTGAAGCTGGGCTCCCCGCTGGACTACAGCACCGATATGGGTTCGCTGACCTTCGCGCGCCAGCTCGACACCGTGCGCGCCCACGTCGACGACGCGGTGGCCAAGGGTGCCACTGTGCTGACCGGCGGTGTGCACCGGCCCGACCTCGGTCCCTACTTCTACGAACCCACCGTGCTCACCGATGTCACCGCCGAGATGACGGTGTACCGGGAGGAGACCTTCGGTCCCGTCGTCTCGGTGTACAAGGTCGCCAGTGACGACGAGGCGGTCACTCAGGCCAACGACACGCCCTACGGTCTCAACGCCAGCGTGTGGTCGCGCAGTGCCACCCGGGGACGCGAATTCGCGGCCCGCATCAACGCCGGCTCGGTCAATGTGAACGAGGGTTTCATCGCGGCCTGGGGGAGTGCGGACGCACCGTCCGGTGGTGTGGGGATTTCCGGCACCGGCCGCCGGCACGGTCCCGAGGGCCTGCTGAAGTACGTCGACACCCAGACCATCGCGGTGCAGCGGATGCTGCCGATCGCGCCGCTGCCGGGGATGTCGGAGGCGATGTGGGCGAAAACCATGACACTGTTCTTCCGGGTCATGAAAACTCTGCGCCAGAAATAGGCCCGGCCGGAAGCAGGCCGCTACCCCTGATTTCGCTGCGATGACAAAGGATCCGAATCGATGAAACTGGACACGGTGGCCGGTAAGAAGGTGCTGATCACCGGTGCCGCCATGGGCCTGGGCAAACTGTTCGCCGAACAGGCGGTACGCGAAGGCGCCGCCGCGGTGGTTCTCTGGGATGTCAACGAGACCGCCCTGCGCGCCACCGCGGCCGAACTCAGCGCGATCTCCGGTGCGATCCACAGCCATACCGTCGATATCTCCGATCGGGAGGCCGTGGCGGCCGCCGCCGAATCGGTGCGGGTGGACGTGGGCGATATCGACGTCCTCGTGAACAATGCCGGAATCGTGCGGGGCAATACGTACTTCTGGGAAACGAAGGACCGCGACGATATCGAGCGCACCATGGCCATCAATGCGCTGGCGCCGATGTATGTGACCCTGGAATTCCTGCCGGCCATGGTCGCGGGAACCACCGAGGCCCGCGTACTCACCATCGCTTCCTCGGCCGGTCTGGTGCACAATCCGCGGATGAGCGTCTACGCCGCATCGAAATGGGCCGCGCTGGGCTGGTCGGATTCGGTGCGGATCGAACTCGGCCAGGCGGGGCACGACCACGTCAAGGTCACCACCTTCTGCCCGACCTACATCAATACGGGCATGTTCGAGGGCGCCACGGGATTCTGGTTCACGCCGATCCTCGACCAGCACAAGGTGGTGGCGACCGCCTGGGCCGAGATGAAGAAGGGCACCCCCGTGGTGATCATGCCGTGGACCTCCCGCCTCAACAAGGTCCTCTCCGGTGTGCTGCCGCTGAAACTGCGAGATCTGTTCCTGAACACCGTCGGCGTGTATCACTCGATGGACGAGTTCAAGGGCCGGAAATAGCGGTCGCCGGTAGGCCGATCGCCACGGTGGCGCCGAGCTCGGCGGACCGGGCGATCCGCGCCGCGAAACCGTGGCCGGTGAGCAGTGCGGTGGCGGTCGGGATCTGATCGGTACCGATCTCGATCAGCAGACAGCCGCCGGGTGCCAGCCAGGCGGGCGCGGCCGCCGCGGTGCGGCGGGCGAGGTCCAGACCGTCCGGACCGCCGTCGAGGGCGGCCGCCGGTTCGTGATCGCGGGCCTCCGGCGGCAACTGTGCGAGGGATTCCGACGGTACGTACGGCGTGTTCGCCAGCAGGATATCGATCCGCCCGCGTAACCGCGCGGGTAGCGCGTCGAACAGATCGCCCTGGTAGACCCGCCCACCGACACCCGCGAGGTTGCGGCGGGCGCAGTCGGCCGCCACCGGGTCGATATCGGCGGCGTACAGGTCCGGTAGTGGGGCGGAGTGGCCGGCTAGTTCGCTGATCAGGGCCAATCCCAGCGCGCCCGATCCGCAGCACAGATCCACGACGGTCCGCGGCGGGTCGGTGCGGGCGAGGGCGAGCGCCTCGTCGACCAGGAGTGCCGAGCGCCGCCGCGGGACGAACACACCGGCCCGCACACCCACCCGCAGACCTTTGAATTCGGCCCAGCCCAGGACGTACTCCAGTGGGTTCCCGGCGACCCGCCGCGCCACGAGTCCGGCCAATTCACCGGTGGATCGGGCGCTGTGCACGAGCAGCCGTGCCTCGTCTTCGGCGAAAACGCAGCCCGCGGCGCGGAGCTCCCTGGTGACGGCCTCGATATCGAAAGCGGGCATGGGCACAGTCTGTCGGGTGTCGGGGACCGGCGCACCGGATTATCGCCCGCGCCGCGGGGCGGCCGGTGTTGTGTCAGGGGCGGAAAGCGCGCAGCGTGTTCTCGACCAAGGCATCGGCGTACTCGTCGGTGAGCGGCCCGGTGCGCAGCAGCCATCGCTGGAAAAGCGGCGCGTAGAGCATTTCCAGAACCAGGTCGAGATCGGCGGCGGGGTCGAGCTGACCTGATTCCTGAGCGCTGCGCAGCCGCGCCTTCTTGGCTTCGTCGACCGGGTGGGCCAGCGTTTCGCGGTATCGCGCCGCGAGTTCCGGATCGTGGATGAGCGCGGAATTGAGTGCCCTGATGGGCCGCTCGAATTCGGGGTCGGCGAATTCGGCGGCGGTGGCGCGCAGGACGAGTTTGAGGTCGGCGGCGAGGTCACCGGTATCGGGTAGTTCGATGCCTGTGCCGTCGGCGGATTCGCTCAGCGCCAGGAAGGAGTCGAAGATGACCGCACCCTTCGAGGGCCACCACCGGTAGATCGTCTGTTTCCCGACGCCGGCCCGTGCCGCGATCGCCTCGATGGACACCTTCGCGTATCCGGATTCGGCGATCAGTTCGCGGGTCGCGGCGAGGATGGCCTGCCGGGACCGCTCGCTGCGCCGGGAGCGGTCAGGAGTGCGGTCGGTGGTCATGTGGACAGCGTAGCAATCCAACGAGACGCAACGGTTCGTTTGACTTCCGTGCTACTCGGCGGCATACTCGGTGACACGAACCGAGACGGTCCGTCTCGTTGAAGAAGGGTGACTATCGTGACAACCACACGAACCTGGTTCATCACCGGTGCTACGCGCGGCCTGGGCCGGGCGTTCACGGAAGCGGCACTGGCTGCAGGAGATCGGGTCGTCGCGGTGGCCCGCAACACCGAACCGCTGGACGACCTGAGTTCCACCTACCCCGCCGCGCTGGTCCGGTTCTCGTTGGACGTCTCCGATCGAGACGCCGTATTCGCCGGGGTCGAGCGGGCCTTCGCCGCATTCGGACGCATCGATATCGTGGTCAACAATGCGGGCGGGATGCTGTACGGCATGGTCGAAGAAGCGACCGAGGAGCAGATACGTGCCCATTTCGAGGTGAATTTCTTCGGCGCCGTCTGGGTTTCGCAAGCGGTGTTGCCCCGGCTGCGGGCCCAGGGCGGCGGGCGGATCCTGCAGGTGAGCTCGATGGGAAGTGGTGGCGGAATGGCGTCCGTCGGGTTCTACGGCGCGGGAAAAGCGGCCCTCGACTCGTTCGGCCAGGCACTGGCAATGGAGGTGGCGGCGTTCGGGATCAAGGTCACCAGCCTGCAGATGGGTGGTTACGACACCGGGCTGTTCACCGCCGGCACCACCGCGACCGATCCGCTCCCGGAGTACGAGGCGCTCCGGGCGGAGATGGCCGCGATGTGGGGTACGGACGCCGGACCCGATCCGGCCACCGCCGCGGCGACGATCATGCGGCTGGTGGACGTACCGGATCCGCCCCGCGCGCTCATCGTGGGTAGCCGGTCCTACGACATGGTCCAGGAGATGGAGCGGGACCGGGGCCGGTTGCGCGAGGAGTGGGAGGATCTCAGCCGCTCTGCTCCGGGCTGATCGGCGGGTCGCGGAACGCCCAGACCGCGGCCGGGCGGCCGGTGGCTCTGGTGCGGCGCCGCTCCCCGGTTTTCACCAGCCCCGGGATCCCGGCCAGGGTGCGGTTGAGATTGGCCGCGTCCGGCCGGGTGCCCATCAGCGAGGCGGCGAGGTCGACGGCGCGGGTGGCCGGGAACTGTGCGCCCAGCAGGGCGCGGGTGAGCGGGAGGTCTTTCCACAGCAACCCCGCGAGCAGGCCACGGGCGGCGGCCACGATGCTGTTGTGGTCGAAGGCCAGGGCCGGTGGTTCGTCGAACGAAACCCACTGCGCCGGCCCCTCGTGTGGTTCGGTCACCGCCCACATGGCGATGGACAGGGTGGGCCCGCGCGGATCCCGGTGCGGTTCGTCGAAGGTCACCAACTGCCCGACCGGCCCGAGCGCGGCGGGCGGGACACCGAGTTTGGCGTGTACCGCACGGGCCGCGGCATCGGCCAGGCGTTCGCCCCGGCCCAGCAGCACCCCGGGGAGCGCGAGGCGGCCCGTGAACGGTTCGTGGCCGCGGGCCGCGATGCCGAAAGTGACCGCGGCGTCCGCGGCCCAGAACCGCAACGCCACGACATCCACCGATACCGCCGTTTGGTCCACGGCCCCATACTGCCGCATCCGGGCCCCGCGACCCATGGATCCGGCACCACCGGACAGCAGCCGGGGTGTCGTGATCACGCCACGGCCGGGGACCCGCCGGTCGTCGAGAACGGGCCGGGGGCCTGTCCGGCTGGTTATCGTGAAGGCGTGCCGAACCGTATCGTGAAGCGCACTGCGACCCTGGCCGACGGCCGGGAGCTCATCTACTACGACGACGCCGATACCCGGCTCGGTCCCGAACGCCGGATCGATACCCGCGCGCTGGAACCCCGGCCGCCGACCGCCACCATGCGCCAGGATGTGCTGAACGGGGAGTGGATCTCGGTCGCCGCCGCCCGGCAGAGCCGCGTGGTACTGCCCCCTGCCGACCGCGATCCGCTGGCCCCGCAGACACCGGACAACCCGTCGGAGATCCCGGATCTCTACGATGTGGCCGTTTTCGAGAACCGTTCACCGTCCTTCGGGCCTGCACTCCCCGGCGACGGCACGGGCGTGGTTGCGGCACCGAGTGGCCTCGCCGATATCAGCGACCTCGGGTTCGGCCGGGAACGCGTGGCGGTCGGACGCTGTGAGGTGGTCTGTTTCAGTCCTGAACACGAAGGGTCCTTCGGCGATCTCACCCCCAGCCGGGCACGCACCGTGATCGAAGCCTGGGCCGACCGTACCGCCGTGCTGTCGGAACTACCGGGTATCGAGCAGGTTTTCGTCTTCGAGAATCGCGGGAAGGCGATCGGTGTCACGCTGCCGCATCCGCACGGCCAGATCTACGCCTACCCCTATGTGACGCCGCGGACCATACGGGTGCTCGAATCGGTGCGCCGGCTCGGGCCGGACCTGTTCCAGCGCATCCTGGAGACCGAACGCGCCGGCGAGCGGGTGGTGCTGGCGGGGGAGATGTGGACGGCGTTCGTCCCGTTCGCGGCACGCTGGCCGATCGAGGTACATCTGCTGCCGCACCGGCATATTCCCGATCTCGCCGCGGCGAGCGATGCGGAGCGCGACGAGCTGGTCACGCTCTACCTGCGGCTGCTCCGTGGGATCGATGCCCTGTACGACGATCCGACGCCGTATATCGCGGCATGGCATCAGGCGCCGGTACACACCGGGCGCGATACCGTCCGGTTGCATCTGCAACTGACCTCGATCCGGCGCGGGGTGGACAAGATCAAGTATCTGGCCGGGTCCGAGGCGGCGATGGGGGCGTTCGTCGCCGATATCGTCCCGGAGGAGGCGGGCCCCCCCCGAGAGGGGGGCGGGGCCCCCCCGCGGCGCAACGGCGGGGGGGGGGGGGGGGGGGGGGGGGGGGGGGCCGGGGGGGGGGGGGGGGGGGGGGGGGGGGGGGGGGGGGGGGGGGGGGGGGGGGGGGGCGGGCGGGGGGGCGCGGCCCGGCATTCGACGGCCAGCGCACCCTGAGCGGGCGCGGGCAGCATCTGCACGGGTTCCAGCGC
>NZ_JARWNW010000258.1 GCF_029868325.1 Nocardia carnea | reverse complement strand
GCCGCACCCTGACCAGCGGGACCGATCTGCCCCGGCGCGGAACTCGCGCCGGGGCAGCCGGGTTCCGGGCCGGGGCAGAGTAGAGCGATCGTGGTACCGGGGCCGGGGGTGCTCAGGTGGCGTGCAGCTCGCGCTGCCGGGAGCGCTATCTGGACGCCACCTGCCCACCCCCGGCCCCGGCCCCACGAGCGCTCTTCTCTGCTCCGGCCCGTAACCCGTCTCCCCCGGCGCGAGTCCCGCGCCGGGGCAGATCGGTCCCGCTGGTCAGGGTGCGGCTGTTACCGGTTCCTCGGCAGCAGCGGCGACAGGACGCCGGCCGAAGTACAACAGCCCGGCGGCAAGCGCACCGACGAACAGCGCAAGCATGCCCGCGAACAGCCAGCCGACGCCGAAGTTGGCGATGATGGGAATTGCCCCGGCAGTGACGAGACCGCCACCGAAGAACGGTTCCATGATCAGCTGTTTGTACCCGAATGCCTGGTAGGCAGGGGTTTTCAGGTCGGGGTCGACCACCCGCAGCAGGATCAGGCCGGTGGAGGTCACGCCCATGGCCTGCCCGACGTCGGCGATTCCGCGTTCGAACCAGAAATCCGGCAGCATCCGGCGCGCCAGGAAGATGAACGCACCAGCCGTCCAGACCAGTCCGGTGACAGCCAGCAGGATGAACGGGCCCATATTCGCGGCGATCGCCGTCAGCGACAAAGTGCCCAGGGCCGCGATGACCAGCACATCGAGGCTGAAGCCCTGCAGACGCTCGATCATCTGCACATCCACGATCTCCTCACGGTCGAAGGCCTGGATCAACCCCTGCACGATGATTCCGCCGATCATGGCGATCGGGAACAACGGCACGTGGGCGAACAACTCGAAGCTGTCGGCCCACAGCTTGGACTCCACCCACTGCACCCCGGTCAGCATCAGCCAGCCGATCAACACCGCCACCGCCAGCAGCCCGAAATGCAGGGTCAGCGGCTCGATCGACGAGGGATTCACCGTCAACGTTCCGGCGGAACGACGCCGCTCCTTCTCCACCAGACCCGCACGCTCGGCAACCGAAGGCTGCGCGTCCACGCGCAATTCGGTGGTCTTACCGGTGCGCACACCCCAGTTGATCAACGCGATCCCGCAGATGATGCCGGACAGCACGCCTACCGTCGCCAGGCCCAGCGCCAGGTCCTGCCCCTCGGGGAAACCGAATTCCTCGAACGTGCCTGCCATACCCGCGGCGGTGCCGTGTCCGCCTTCGAACCCGATTTCGATGAGCGTGCCCGCCATCGCCGGCAGTCCGAACACCGGCCCGAGCACCAGAATCGCGAGCAGCAGACCGAATACGTACTGGCCGCTGGCCACCGTCATACCGAAAGCGATCTGCGGCCCGGCCACCCGGAACGCTTTCCGCGGCGACGGCAGCTTGTGGCCCATCAGAAGCCCGGCGAAAACCAGTGAGATCAGCAGGCCTGGAAGGGTTTTCCACACCTCGATGATCTCCGGGGTCAGCAACCCCGACTCGGCGAACCGGTCGGTGCCGAACAGCCCGGCGATCCGGCCGAATACATCCGGCCCGATCAGCAGGGCCAGTGCCCCGCCGATGATCGAACTGGGGATGAACAACTTCTGCGCCAATCGCCATTTGACCCTGATGATCTTGGCGATCAACATCATCACGCCCAGCAGCAACAGTGCGAAACCGATTGCGTTGGGAGACATACTCACCTGCTTCCGTCGTAGCGCAGCGAACACCTTCGGCAGTGCCTACCGGCGAGTGTTCACAGCACTCAATCGTGCCGTTGTCTAACGGTACGATGCACATTGGAACGCTGGGGTGGAAATCCTTCCCCCTGATGGAAACAAGTACCGGCACACGAACGCCGTCCACCGGTAACCACCGGGGTGCGCACGCGCGAAAACCCCGCAGCCGGAATGTGGCTGCGGGGCCCGTATCACAGGTCAGGAGCGCAGATCGCGCCGGTTGAACCGGAGAAACCCGAGCGATACCAGGACAACGCTCACCACCAGTAGTATTGCGGTATCGGCCCACTGCATTCCGTTGCGCAGGGGTTCACCGCCGATGTAGTAATGGAACGGCGACAGATACTTCAGCCAATCCGCACCGATCACCCCGGCGAGGTTGCCCGCAATGTAGGTGAGCACCCCGATACCCACCGAGATACCCAGCACCGGACCGCGTTTGCCGATCGCAGCACCCAGCCCGACCGCCAGCGCGCCGAAGGTGATCCCGAGCAGTGCCAACTGCAGGCATTGGGCGGCGAGTTCGGCGATCCCTATCGATTCCAGCTCGGCACCGGACCGGATCGCCAGCATGCCGGCGAATACGAGGATCGCGATGGCAGCGGCCCCGGTGACCAGCCCGGCAAACCGCTCCACGGCCAGCCTGGTCCGACCGACCGGGTGGGCCAGCAGGAGGTCCAGATAGCCGGTTTCCTCATCGCCGGCGACGGCGCGGGCACCGAAGGTGACCCCGAAAGCCATTACCAGCAACGGCAGCAACAGCCCGAAAACCGTCGATCCCAGGTAGCCCGCGGCCGAGCCGATATCCTCCATCCGCAGCGCTTCACGCATCGCTTCGGGGTAGTTCTGGACGGTTTCGGCCAATCCGCTACTACCACCGACCTGCGGATAGAACGCGGCATACATCAGGCCGACCGCCGCGGTACCGATCGACCAGGCCACCAGCGCGCGACGGTTGTCGGCCAGGGTCCGGGTGTAGATATCAGGCAGCATCGGCTTCTCCGGTGTAGTAGCGGTGGAACAGATCCTCGAGGGCGGGTTCGGTGACCAGCAGGCCCGCGACGTGGCGGCCGGCCAGGACACGGAGTAGGGCGTCCGGGCTGCCGGTGACCTGGCAGCGCAGGGTCGAACCCTCGATCCGCACATCGGCGACCCCGGCCAAGCCGGTGAAGGCGGCGGTGTCGACGGGCCCGGTGAAGGTGACTTCGACATCGCGGACCGCGTCGGCACGCAACCCGGCGACGGTGTCGAGAGCGACCAGGCGGCCCTCACGAATGATGGCCACGCGATCGGCGACCGCTTCGACCTCGCTCATGATGTGACTGGACATGAACACCGTCTGCCCACCCGCGGCGGCCTCGGCGACCATATCGAGGAAGATCTGCTGCGCCAAGGGATCCAGGCCCGAGGTGGGTTCGTCGAGGATGAGCAGTTCGGGCTCGTGCATGAACGCCTGCACCAGCCCGACCTTCTGCCGGTTGCCCTTCGACAGCGCCGAGATCTGCTTGCTCTGATCCAGTTCCAGCCGCTCACACAGGGTGTCGATCCGATCGGCGCCCGCTCCCCCGCGCAAGGCGGCGAGGAAGCGCAGGGCCGCCCCGACCTTTTGCCGTCCGGGCGCAACGAAATCCCCGGCCAGGTAGCCGATCCGCTCGTGCAACGCCACCGCGTCGGCGCGGGGGTCCAGGCCGAGGACGCGGGCGCTGCCGCCGGTGGGGCGGATGAGGTCCAGCAGCAGGCGGATGGTCGTGGATTTCCCGGCGCCGTTGGGGCCCAGGTAACCGAACACCTCGCCTTGTTCGACCGACAGTGACAGTTCGACCAGACCTCGGGACGAGCCGTAGGTCTTCGTGAGCCCGTTCAGCTCGAGTGCTTTCACCATGGAACAGAAATTATCGAACTTTCAGAGATTTGTAAATACTCAGAGCATTCGCAGCTCTGATACCTTCGTGGGTATGGGAACGAACGAGCGATTGCGGGAAGCCGCGGAGAAGCTGGCGCTGACGCTCTCGGCCGGTGGCGGAATGCAGCGGTCGACCGCGCGGGTGCTGACAGCTCTGCTCTACACCGAGCAGGACACGATGACCGCCGCCGACCTGTGCGCGGAATTGTCGATCAGCTCCGGCGCGGTATCGACCGCGATCAAACATCTGATGCCGGTCGGCCTGATCGAACGGGTCCCCGCGCCGGGCAGCCGCCGCGACCACTACCGTTTCCGCGCCGGCGCCTGGGCGGCACTGATGTCACAGCAGAACACGATGCTGGCCACCATGCGCGATTCGGCGCAGGAAGGTATCGACGCCACCGGCCCGGACACCGTCACCGCGCGCCGCCTGCACGAGATGCAGGATTTCTACACCTTCATGCTCAACGAACTCGTCCCCCTCATCAACCGCTGGCGCGAGCAGTACGCCGCCGATCATCCTCCGAATTGACCGCGGGCGATCCCGGAAACGCGGCCAACGATGCCGCGCCGGTACACGGGTCAGGACGGGCCGGCGCGTAGCGCGATCTCCGCCGCGGACCCGATGCCCTCGTACCATGGTTCTCCGTGACCCGGTAGCACCGACCGCGCCCCGGTATTCGCCAGCTCGGCCAGCGACTGCAAGGCCATAGGGCTGTCCGCGGTGGCCGCCCCGGACACGATCTGCGGACCCCTTCCGCCGGTATAGGGATCCAGCGTGACCAACGCGTCGCCGGAGATCACCGCATCCCGTTCGGGCAGGTGCAGGGCACAGTGCCCCAGAGTGTGCCCGGGTGTGAACACCACCCGTGGTCGGCCCGGTACGGGCAGCTGAGTTCCGGCCGTCATGGAGGTGGTGTCGTTCAGTCCGCGGACGAACAGTGCCCCCGCCAGAGCCATCTTGCCCAGTACCGGCAGTGCGCGTGGGTACCTGATCGGGTACGTCAATGGGTTGCGTTCCCGCTTGTAGCGGTACGGATGGGCAGCCAGCGGCCGGTCGCCCTCGTGGGTGTAGACCGGCGTCTGCCAGGTCTGGTGCACCCGCCGGGCGGAGCCGACATGGTCGAAGTGCGCGTGGGTGAGCAGTACCGCGCGGACGTCGGCCGGGGTCCGTCCGAGGTCGTGCAGCGCGGCGGAGATCCGGCGGAAGGTCGCGGGCAGCCCGGTATCCACCAGCGTGACCCCGTCCTCGTCCTCGATCAGATACACATTGACATCGGCGTGGGCCAGTCGATGTATCCCCTCGGCGACGTTCCGTACCAGCATGGCGCCGACCTACCCGCCCTCCCGCGGGCCAAACGCGACGGCTGTTCACCGGCCCCGGCGGTGTGTCGCCGGCCACTTCCAGTGAGCGAGAATCCGGGGATGCACCGCTGCCGGGCGACCATACGCTGACAGCGTGGAAGGCATTCAGGAAAGCTCCCGGACCCCGACGACCGATCACCACGCCGCGCTGTTCCGGCCGCTGACCGTCCGCTCGCTGGACCTGGCAAACCGTATCGTCATGTCGCCGATGACTCGATCGGCTTCTCCGGGCGGGGTCCCGGGCGCCGATGTCGCCCACTACTACCGGCGCCGCGCCGCCGGCGGGACAGGGCTGATCATCACCGAGGGTGTCGCCATCGACCATCCGGCCGCCGTCGACAATCGGCGCGTACCCCGCATGTACGGCGAGGATGCGCTGGCCGGATGGCGGACCGTGGTCGACGAGGTACACGCGGCAGGTGGCCGGATCATTCCGCAGCTGTGGCATGTGGGCCCGCTGTGGGGTGCGATGAGCCGGACCGTCGACCCGGCCATCACGCCGATGCGGCCCTCCGGTCGGTGGGGCACCGCCGGGACCACCTCCTATTCCGACGAATACGTCGCGCGCGCCGCACAACCCACCCGGCCGATGACCGACAGCGATCTCGCCGACGTCATCTCCGCCTATGTGCGCGCGGCGGTCACCGCCACCGAACTCGGTTTCGACGGTATCGCCCTGCACGGCGGCCACGGCTACCTGCTGGATTCGTTTCTGTGGCACGACACCAATACGCGCGACGACCAGTGGGGCGGCGACCTCGCGGCGCGCAGCCGGTTCCCCGCCGCGGTGGTCGCGGCCATCCGCGAAGCCGTGGGCCCCGGTATGCCCATATTTTTCCGATTCTCCCAGCACAAACAGCAGGACTACACCGCTCGCATCGCCGAGACTCCCGATGAACTACAGGTGGTGCTCGGCGCACTCGCCGATGCCGGCGTGGACGTTTTCGACGCCAGTATCCGACGCTTCGACGTCCCGGCGTTCGAGGGCAGTGAACTGTCGCTGGCCGGCTGGGCCAAGAAACTCACCGGCGCGCATGCCATGGCGGTCGGCAGTGTCGGTCTCGGGAAACCGTTGCGCGACAGCCGCGCCGCGGGCGCCGCGGAGGTCGTCGACAATATCGCGGACGTCGAACGCCGGATCGAATCCGGCGAATTCGACCTGATCGCCGTCGGACGCCTGCACCTGGCCGATCCTGCATTGGCCACCACCCTGCGTACCGGGGCACCTTTGACACCGTTCGATCGCGCTGTCCACGAGGGCAGTCTGCACTGATCTGCGCCTCGCTCCGGCGAATCGACGCAATAACTGGAAGGCATCACTATGGGCCACGTACTGGACAAGATCATGCAGCATGCGGAGGAGATCCGCGACGCAGCTGCCGAAGGCGAACGGCTGATGCGGCTTTCCGATACCACCGCGAAGCATTTGCGGGATTCGGGCGTTATCCGCATGCTGCAGCCCAAGGAGTACGGCGGGCTGGAGGCCCACCCCCGAGAGGCCGCCGAAACCACCATGGCCATCGCCGCGCTCGACGGTGCGGCGGGATGGGTCGCCGGGATCGTGGGCGTGCACCCGTGGGAACTCGCCTTCTTCGACCCCAAGGCGCAGGAGGAGGTCTGGGGCGCGGACAACGATATGTGGATGGCGTCGCCGTACGCGCCGATGGGTATCGCGGTACCGGTCGAGGGCGGCTACATCCTCAACGGGCGCTGGTCGTTCTCCTCGGGCACCGATCATTGCGGCTGGATCATGATCGGCGCCGCGGTCGGCGACAAGGACGGTAACCGCACCGGCAAGACGCTGCATGTACTGCTTCCCCGGTCGGACTACGACATCGACCAGGACAGCTGGAACGTCATCGGCCTGCGCGGTACCGGCTCGAAGGATCTCGTCGTCACCGACGCGTTCCTGCCCGAATACCGCACCCTCGACGCCGAGATCGTGATGAGCGGTAACGGCTGGCGCCATGCCGGCCGCGACGAAACGCTGTACAAGTTCCCGTTCTCGTGCATCTTCCCGCTGGGGATCACCTCGGCGCTGATCGGAATGACCGAAGGCGCCCTGGCCTGCCATATCGCCGCCCAGAAGAAACGAGTCCAGGTCACCGGCGTCCCCATCAAAGAAGACCCCTACGTCCTGTTCGCCATCAGCGAGGCCGCCGCGGAGATTTCCGCGGCCCGGGTATCGCTGCTCGAGACCGTCGACCGGTTCTGGGACAAAACCGACCGCGGCGAAGAGGTCGGTTTCGAAGAACGCGCGATCGGCCGGCGCACCCAGATCGCGGCGGCCTGGCGCGCGGTGCGCGCAATGGACGAGGTCTTCGCCCGGGCCGGCGGCGGGGCCGTGCACCTGAAGACCCCGATGCAACGGTTCTGGCGCGACGCCCACGTCGGCCTGACCCACGCCATCCATGTACCGGGCACGATCTACCACTCGGCAGCGCTGACACAGCTCGGTGGCGACCCGCAGGGCCCGTTCCGCGCGATGATCTGACGTCCCACTCCTTGCGGGCCGGTCGCCGAACGGCGGCGGCCGGCCGCGCTCACGTCGGGGGCGCGGAGAGTTCGGCGCCGGCACCGTCCTTGCTGCGGCGGCCGACATGCGATTCGGTGCGCAGGCGTTCGGCCATATGGGGGTAGTGCAGTTCGAACGCGGGCCGTTCGGACCGGATGGGCGGCAGTTCGTAGAAGTTGTGCCGCGGCGGTGGACACGTCGTCGCCCATTCCAGCGAATTACCTGCGCCCCACGGGTCGTCGACGGTCACCACCTCGCCGTAGCGGTAACTCTTGAACGCGTTCCACACGAAGACGATCATGGACGCGCCCAGCACGAACGAGCCGATGGTCGAGACGGTGTGCAGCGCGGTGAAACCATCGTCGGGCTGGTAGTCGGCGTAGCGGCGGGGCATACCTTCGTCACCCAGCCAGTGCTGCACCAGGAAGGTGAGGTGGAAGCCGAAGAAAGTGGTCCAGAAATGTATGCGGCCCAGGCGTTCGTCCATCAGCCTGCCAGTGAGTTTGGGAAACCAGAAGTAGATCCCGGCGAAGGTCGCGAAAACGATGGTGCCGAACAGTACGTAGTGGAAATGCGCGACCACGAAATAGCTGTCGTGCACATGCCAGTCCAGCGGCGGGCTCGCCAGGATCACCCCGGACAGGCCGCCGAACAGGAAGGTGACGAGGAAGCCGAGGGAGAACAGCATCGGTGTCTCGAAGGTCAGCTGCCCCTTCCACATCGTCCCGATCCAGTTGAAGAACTTCACGCCGGTCGGGACCGCGATCATGAAGGTCATCAGCGAGAAGAACGGCAGCAGCACCGCGCCGGTGGCGTACATATGGTGCGCCCACACCGCCATCGACAGCCCGGCGATCGATATCGTCGCGAACACCAGCGCGGTATAGCCGAAGATCGGTTTACGGCTGAACACCGGGAAGATCTCGGAGACGATGCCGAAGAACGGCAGCGCGACGATATACACCTCGGGATGCCCGAAGAACCAGAACAGGTGCTGCCACAGGATCACCCCGCCGACACCCGGATCGTAGATATGCCCGCCGAGATGCCGGTCGAAGGCAAGCGCCATCAGCGCCGCGGTGAGGATGGGGAACGCCAGCAACACCAGGATGCTGGTGATGAAGACGTTCCAGGTGAAGATCGGCATCCGGAACATGGTCATCCCGGGGGCCCGCATGCAGATCACCGTGGTCATCATGTTCACCGCACCGAGGATGGTGCCCAGACCCGATAACGCCAGCCCCATGATCCACAAGTCCCCGCCGACACCCGGCGAGAACTGCATCGTGCTCAGCGGCGTGTAACCGGTCCATCCGAAGTCCGCGGCGCCGCCGGGCGTGACGAAACCGGCGGTCGCCATGGTGGCGCCGAACAGGTACAGCCAGTAACTCAAGGCGTTGAGCCGCGGAAACGCCACATCCGGTGCGCCGATCTGCAACGGCAGCACCGCATTGGCGAAACCGAATACCACCGGCGTGGCATAGAACAGCAGCATGATCGTGCCGTGCATGGTGAACAGCTGGTTGTACTGCTCCGGTGACAGGAACTGCAGGCCGGGACGCGCCAGCTCACCGCGGATGAGCAGCGCCAGCAGACCACCGATCAGGAAGAACCCGGTCGCCGTCACCAGATACAGCACCCCGAGCACTTTCGGGTCGGTGGTGGTGACCATCTTCCACAGAAACGACCCCTTGGGCCCGACCCGAGCCGGAAAGGGCCGGGCGGCGGTGAGCTCGGCCGGTGGAGATGGTGGAACTGCCATCGCACGCTCCTCTGTTCGGTCCACCCGGGCATTCGGGCCCGTTGCCGCGGGCCTACCCCGGTCGTATCGCGCCAAACCCTGCCCCCTGCGCGGGGTGTACCGGGTGAGCGACACCCCCGGCTCACACAATTTCCGCCGAATTTGCCCGCGACCTCGGCACTCACCCCGACGGGCCACACTCGGTCCGGGAGCCGGGTCGCCTCACCCGATCGTCCGGGTTCGCCCACCGGACCCGGGGCCGTGCCGGGCGCCTCCAGATCGCCGATACTCGGAACCTCCAGTGTTCGACGAACCGCATCGGAGCCGGTATGACCGCTGTCAGCGCCCCACAACGCGTCCACGTGTCCGTCGGTGCCGCCGTGGCCACCGTGACCATTGATCGTCCGCCCGCCAACGCGTTCGATCCCGCGCTGATCGCCGAACTTCTCACCGCGCTGCCGCCGCTGGTGTCCGATCCCGGCATCCGCTGTCTCGTCGTGCGGGGCACCGGCCGGTTCTTCGTCGCGGGCGCCGATATCCGGGTGATGCGTGAGCTCACCGAGGACACTCAGCGGGCGATGCGGCCCTGGGTGGAGGTCCAACGATTGCTGGAGACCGCGCCCAAACCGGTGCTGGCCGCGATCAACGGGCACGCCCTGGGCGGGGGTGCGGAACTCACGCTGGCCTGCGATATGCGGGTGATGACGGCGTCGGCCACCATCGGATTCCCCGAGATCGAGCTCGGCCTGTTCCCCGGTGCGGGTGGTAGTCAGCGGTTACCGCGGCTGCTCGGCGCGCACCGCGCGAAACTGCTGATGATGAACGGGTCGCGGCTGAGCGCCGAAGAGGCTTTGCGGATCGGGCTCGTGGACGAGGTGGTGGCCGATGCCGATTTCCCGGCCCGCGTCGACGATCTCGCCGCTGGGCTCGCGGCCAAACCGACCCGCACCATCGGCCTGCTCAAGGACATCGTCGAACGGGGACTCGAGCTGCCCCTCGACGAGGCGCTGGAACTGGAGTTCGCCGCCGTGCTCGAGCTGATCCGCACCGGCGACGCTGCCGAAGGATTGCAGGCGTTCCTGGACAAGCGCACCCCGTCGTTCGGCGGCCGGTGACCGGCCCGAAGGAGTCATGATGAAATTCGGAAGCTGGCGGCGCGGTGCCGCTGCCCTGGGCGTACTCGTCGCGCTGGCGTCGGCGACGGCCGCCTGCACCCGGCCGGCCACCCAGCAGGAGACGAGCTCGGGGCCGATCCGTATCTCGGTGGGGGTGGACCCCTCCTACGCCCCGTTCTTCGTCGCCGAGCAGGAGGGGATGTTCGAAAGGGCCGGACTCGATGTCCGGGTTGTCCAGACGGAGGGTGGCGCGGCGAGCGCCCAGAATGTGGTGGCCGGAACATCCGAGTTGTCCGGTAACGCCGACTCCACGGCGCTCACCGTCATGGCCGCTAATCCGAGCCTGCGCGCCCTCGGCGTGTACGAGGAATCGGATCGGTATTTCCAGGTGGTGGTGCGCGAGGGCATCGAGCCGAAGCGGATCCGGAAAGTGGGCGTCTTCCCCGGTATCGGCCTGTACTTCACCGATCTCTACCTGCGGAGTATCGGCCTGGACCCCGCCGCGGTCGAACTGGTCACCACCAGTCCACCCGATCATCCGGCGCTCCTGGGCCGCGGCGATATCGACGCGTTCGTCTCCTTCGACCCATGGGTGAGCCAAGCGGTGGCGGGCGGTGGCCGGGTGGTCGCCACCAGCGGCGATTTCGATGCCCGGTACACGCAGTGGCTCGTGGCGACCGAGGCATGGCTGTCGGCGAACGAAGAAGTCGCCGTGCAGGTGTTCGAGGTGCTGTCGGAGGCCGCCGCGATCGTCGACACCGACCCCGACCGCGCCGCCCGCGCGGTGGCGGCGGCCATCCAGCAGGATCCGGCCGAGGCGCGGCGCACCATCGACCAGATCGATTTCGGCGTGCGCGATTTCACCGACGAGGACATCGCCCGGGCGAACGATCTGGTCACTTTCTTCCGGGATCAGGGCAAGATCAGCGGCTCGGTGGATACCGGCCGGGTGCTGCAACGGGGCTGGGTCGGGGAGCATCTCCCGGGTGCACCCGCCTGAGCGCAATCCCCGCGCTGGGCCCGGCCGCCGGGGACGACATCACGATCGAGGAGAGAACGGAGAAATCATGGTCGAGCCCGCTGTCCGGGTGGTCGAACTGGCCGGCCCGCTCACCCGCTTCGCGGGCCGGGTTCTGGTCGGACTCGGCTTCGAAGTGATCCTGGTCGAGCCGGACGGAGGTGATCCGAGCCGGAGCGAGTCGGACGGACACCCGTTTGCGCACTGGCACGCGGGCAAGAAGTCGGTGGCGCTGGACCTCGATACCGATCCCGGTCGTGGCGCGCTGGCACGCCTACTGGCCACCGCCGACATCTACCTCGACGGCAGCACGCCCGGCTCCGAACCCGTCACGCCGCGTCCCGGCGCACTCGTCCACGTGCGGGTGACGCCGTTCGGGCTGACCGGCCCCCGGGCGAAATGGGCGGCGACCGATCTCACCATCGCCGCGCAGGGCGGGATGCTGGCCCAAGTCGGCGACCCCGGCGGTCCGCCGCTCGCGCTTCCGGAGAACCAGGCCGAACAGCTCACCGGTATCAATGCGGCCGTCGGCGCGCTGCTCGGCATGCGGGCACGGCGCCGAGGTCCGGTGCCCGTCGTCGATATCTCCGCCCAGGAATGTGTGGCCGCGAGCCTGGAAGCCGGCACCCTCGCCTATCTCCACGAGGATCGGGTGCCGCCGCGGCCGGGCCGCGTGCACCCGCTGGTCCCGCACGGGTTGTTCCAAGCCGCCGACGGTTATGTGGGGGGCGGGCTCGGCGGTAGTCCGCGCATGTGGGACGCGCTGCTGGCCTGGCTGGTGGAGGAGAACGCCGCCGCCGACCTCACCGACCCCCGCTGGGCCGACCCGGTCGAGCGCAAACGCCATCAGGATCACATCTTCGACGTGGTCGGGCGGTTCATCGGGAAATGGCCCAAACATGAGTTCGCGGCCGCCGCGCAGGAACGCAAACTGCCGTGGTCGGCCGTCGACCGGCCGGACGAACTGCTGGTGAACCCGCAGCTCAACGACCGGGACTTCTTCCTCGACATCGTCCGCGGCGGTGTGGTGTCACGGGATCTCGGATTCGGGTTCGCCTTCCCCGAAGGAACCCGGATACGCGAACTGCATGTACCCGCGCCCGGGGAACACCAGCAGCTCGTTCCGGCCGCGAAACCGCCGGCGGCTGGAACGCCCACCGTGAAAGGTGGTCGGCTGCCGCTGGAAGGTATCCGCGTCCTCGACCTCACCTGGGTGCTGGCCGGGCCCTACTGCACGCGCATCCTGGCCGATCACGGCGCCGATGTCGTCAAGGTGGAATCCCGGGGCCGCCCGGACCCCACCCGGTTCGCGCCGTTCATGCACCTGTCCCGCGGTTCACACGACGATCCCGATACCAGCGGCTACTTCAACGATGTCAACCGCAACAAGCGCAGTATCACCCTGGACACCCGCTCCCCCGAGGGGCTGAAGGTACTCGCCGATCTTCTCGCGCACAGCGACGTGGTGGTCGAGAACTTCAGTTCCACAGTAATGACGAAAATGGGTTTCGGGTACGAGCAACTACGGGCACTACGGCCGGATATCGTCTACGTCTCGATGTCCGGGATGGGCCATACCGGACCGCGCAGTGGATGGGTTTCCTACGCCGACATCGTGTCGGCAGCAACAGGTCTGACCGCACTCACCGGCTGGAGCGCCGACGACGTCGTCGGTGTCATCTACGGTCACGGCGATATAGTCGCGGGCCTGCAGGCGGCAACGGCGGTCCTCGCCGCACTCGACCACCGCGACCGCACCGGACGCGGACAGCACATCGATCTGTCCCAGCTCGAGGCCATGGCCTCACATATGGGCGCCGCCGTACTCCGGGCGACCGGCTCCGGTAGGCCCGGCGAACCTATCGGCAACACCCATCCCACGATGGCGCCCCACGGCGTCTACCCGTGTCTCGGACACGACCGCTGGTGTGCGATCGCGGTTCGCGACGACGCCGAGTGGCGGCAGCTGTGTGCCGTGATCGAACGTCCGGAATGGGCGGCGGATACCCGGTTCGATTCCGTTGCGGGACGCCGCACTCAGGCCGCACCGATCACCGCCGCGATCACCCGATGGACCAGGACCCTGCCCGCGGAACTCGTCGCAGAACGGTTGCAGGGGGCCGGTGTACCGGCGGGCCCGGTGCATACTGGACGCGATCTGGTCGAGGCCGACCCGCAACTGCGGGCCCGCGATTTCTACGTCCGGGGTGTGCATCCGAAGGCCGGCGCATTTCTCCACGAGGGCTCTCCCATCCGGGTGGGCGAACCGGTCACGGTCCGCCGTCCGGCCCCGCTGCTGGGCGCCGATACCGACGCGGTCCTGCGGGATATCGCCGGCTACGGATCCGAAACCATCGAACGACTCCGCACCGCGGGCGTCCTCACCTGACCCGATCCCTGCCACCACACCACTACACGATCCGAGGAGTAACCATGCGCGCCGCCCGGCTGCACGAATTCGGCCGAGACCCGGTTATCGACGATATCGACGCCCCGGTCCGAGGTCCCGGCCAGACACTCGTCCGAGTCGACGCCGCGGCCCTCGGTCACCTCGATCTGACCATCGCGAGCGGAACCTTCGACGTCCGCCCCGAACTACCCCATATCGGCGGCACCGACGGTGCGGGGACAGTGGTCGAATCGGATACCTTCGCGCCCGGGACCAGGGTTCTCATCCGCGGCGGCGGTATCGGACTGTTCAAGAACGGGTGCTGGGCCGAGTACCTCGCTGCGGCGGACAAGGTGTTCACGCCCTTCGACACCGCACTGGAGCCAGCGGTCGCGGCGACCTTCTTCCTGCCGAGCACCACCGGGTACGTCGCGGTGCACGATATCGCCCGGGTCGCCACGGGCGAACGGGTGATCGTCTCCGGAGCCTCGGGGGCGGTCGGTTCGATGGCGGCCCAGTTCGCTCTCGCGGCGGGCGCCGCCGAAGTGATCGGCGTGGTGCCGCGCGACGATCAGGCCGCCCTGCTGCCGGCAGGCGTTCGCCCCGTGGTGGGCCGCGGCGAACAAGTGGCGGAAGCGCTGGGCAGCGACCCCGTAGCGGAGGTCCTGATCGATACGCTCGGCGGCGATTTGCTGCCGGTTCTACTGCGGCGTATCGCACCCGGCGGGCGAGCAGCCCTCATCGGCTACACCCTGGGCACCGACCTGCACGTCGACCTGCCGAACTGGCTGCTCGCCGATGTGGCCTTGCTGCCCGTCAATATGATCCGCAAATCCGCCCGGCAGGCCGAGCTGGCACCGCAGCTGATCGCCATGCTGGTGGCCGGGGAGGTCGAGCTGGCGGTGCAGTCGTTCCCGCTCGCCGAAATCGCCACCGCATTGCAGGCTATGCGCGACGGGAAGGTCACCGGCCGCGCGGTGGTTACCCCCTGAGTGTGTGCCGTGCCGATTTCCGCCGCCGGCCGGTCGTTGCCGGCGGACTTGACCATTCCCGCTCTGCTCCGCGATCGGGCGGAAAGCCGTGGCGATCACCTCGCGTTGCGGACCGGTCCGGTCCGGCTGACCTATGCCCAACTCCCGGACCGGGCAGCGGCCATGGCGGGATCGCTGGCGCGGCGGGGTGTCCGGCCCGGTGATCCGGTGGCCGCGCTCGCGCGCAATCGCATCGAACTGATCGATCTGCTGCTGGGTTGTGCCTGGCTGGGTGCCGTCGCGGTACCGCTGAACACCGGGTTGCGCGGGGACTCCCTTGCGCATGTGCTGACGAGTTCCGGGGCACGCTATCTGCTGCTGGAGGCGGAATTCGCCGACCGTGTCGCCGAGGCCGGATTCGATGGCGCCGTCTGGGTGATGGGCACCGATTCGGCTCCCGGCCCACAGGGACCGCCCGCTCCTGTCGGGCCTGTATCCGCCCTTGCACCGGCGGCTTTGCTGTTCACCTCCGGTACCACCGGCCTCCCCAAAGGTGTGCACTGTCCGCATGCGCAATCCCTCTGGTGGGGGCAGGGTGTGGGTGCTTCGCTCGGCCTCGGACCCGACGACATCCTCTACACCGGCCTGCCGCTGTTCCACACCAACGCGATCAACGCCGTGTTCCATGCGCTGGTCGCGGGCGCGACCTTCGTGCTCGGACAGCACTTCTCGGTCCGAGAGCACTGGCGGCGGGGGGCCGACGCCGACGCGACGGTGATCTACCTGCTCGGCGCGATGGTCGCCATGCTCGCCGGTCAGCCACCGGGCGCACACGATCGCGCGCATCGAGCCACCCGCGCGCTTGCGCCGGCCACCCCCGTACACCTGTACGCGCCGTTCCGGGAGCGGTTCGGGACAGAACTGATCGACGGGTTCGGCAGCACCGAGACCAACCTCGTCCTCGGTAGCCTGCCGGGCGCACGGCGGGCCGGATATCTCGGCAGCGTCATGCCCGGATACGACGCAGCGGTCGTCGGCGAATCCGGTGCCCGGGTTGCCGACGGTGTCGCGGGTGAGCTGGTGGTGCGCACGGAACTCCCCGGCGCGTTCGCGCTCGGGTACCTCGGTGATCCGCTCCCCGAACCGGGGGCGTGGCGCCGGACGGGTGATCGGGTGGTCCGCGAGCCCGACGGCTGGTTCCGTTTCGTCGACCGGATCAAGGACGTCATCCGCCGGCGCGGCGAGAACATTTCCTCGTTGCAGGTGGAGCAGGTGCTGGCCGGACATCCGGCGGTCGCCCAGGTGGCGGTGTTCCCCGTCCCCTCCGAGCTGGCCGAGGACGAGGTCATGGCAGCGGTCGTCCCCCACCCCGGCGCCTCGATGGATCCGGCCGCGCTACGCCGCTTCGCGTCCGCCCATCTCGCCGACTTCGCGCTGCCGCGCTACATCGATGTGGTCGAGACCCTGCCGCTCACCGAAACCGGCAAGGTCCGCAAAGCCGACCTGCGGGCTCGCGGAGTGACCGCCCGGACATGGTCGGCCGGCGACCATCGACCGGACCCGGCGCGCCCGATCGCACCGCCGGCCGCGGTCGACCCGGGCCTGCCGGATACCGGTTCACCGGCCACAGCCGTTGAGTGAGCACAGCGCCGGCGTGCACATAGCGGCACTGTCGGGTGAGCTGTGGTGGCAGCGCATCGCCTGCAGGGCCCGGCTGATCCCGACACCCGCGGTACGCAACGCCCCGGTGACCCGGCTGACATTGAGTCGCGCGGTAGGGCCGGTGACCGAGAGCGCCCCCGCGATCGTCTGCGGCCCACTGAACACCGGCACCGCAACGCTCATATAGCCCAGCCTGGTCTCCTCGACCTCCACCGCGATCTGTTCCTTGCGCATCCGGTCGAGTTGCTGGCGCAACACCGAGACCGACATCGTCGTCCGTGAGGTGAGCGCGGTAAACCCCTGTTCGACCACCTCGGCGAACACCGATTGCGGGGAGAACGCCAGGATCATCTTGCCGGTGGCCGTGCAGTACAGCGGAAGTCGGCCCGCCACCCGGGACTGCTGTTTGAGCCCGCGATGGCCGACGATCTTCTCGATGTAGAGCACGTCGATCCCGTCGCGGACCGCGAAATGCACGGTCTCCTGGGTCGCGATCAGCAGGTCTTCCATATAGGGCAGTGCCGCGTCGCGCAGGATCTTCTGGCGGGGTACCAGCTGGCCGAGTTCGAACAGGCGCAATCCGAGACGATATTTCGTCCCCGACCGTTCCAGCAGACCCCATTCGACGAGTTCACCGGCCAGCCGGTGCACCGAAGCCTTCGCGACACCACTGCGCCGGGCCAGCTCGGTGAGGGCGAGGTCGCGGTGTTCGTTGTCGAACGCGTCCAGGATCATCCGGGCCTTGGTCAGCACCGAGGACATCTCGGTGCCCGCGGTGGGCACCGATTCGAGGGATATATCCGGAACCGGATCGGCCGGGCGGTGTGCGGCTGTCGTCATGGTGGACCTCCTGACGCCTTGCGGGGCTCCGTCCCTCGAGGAGCCCGACCGGCGAACCCGCCGGACTGGTGACGCTAGCTGGCGCGCCGGTGATCCGCAGCACATTCGGGTCCGCTGAGCAGACCCGGTTCATCATGTCTACTGAACGGACTCCGGTTCACCACCTCCGCCGAGCGGCTCGAACGGTTGCCGATGATCTCGGAGGAACCGGCGTACCGAGTCCGCGATTCGCGGTGCCTCACGTTCGACCAGTGCGACGGTGCCTTCCGCGAAGAGGACCTGCTCCACAATCGCCGCGCCGGTCAGCCGGGCGCGGAGAGTCGGCAGGTTTCCGATCGAGAAGGGGTCCGCGGCCGCGCCGAGCAGTAGCACCGGCGCGCGGACAGCGCCGATCCGTTCCTCCATGCGGTAACGGGCACAGGCCCGGTGCCCTTCGGCCGGGTCGAGCCCATAGGTGAGCGCGTCGTGCACGAACCGGTCCAGGAGGTCGGTGCAGGGTTGTGGATAGTAGGGCCGGCGCAGTTCCCAGAGGGTGTGCAGATGCCGGCCGTCCGGAGTTCGCTCGGCACGATCGACCGTCCCGCCGCCGGCGTGCCCGGCACGATAGGCCTCGTCCGCCCACGGGCAGGACGACAGGATCACCGCATCGACGCGGCCGGGGTGCGCGGCGGCCATCTCCAGTGCCACCGCGGCGCCGGTGTGATGCCCGAGCACCGCGACGCCCGGGATATCGAGCGCGTCCAGCAGCGCCCACGCACCGGCGGCGAACGTCTCGATGGTCTGCGGCGCCGATAAGGCGGCGCTGGCCCCGAACCCGACCATATCCATCGCGATCACCCGATGGTCGGACGCGAGTAGCGGGATCAACTCGCGGAACTCGTCCCATGAGCGCGGTGTCTGGTGCAGCAGCAACAGCACCGGTCCCGAGCCTTCTTCGGCGTAGTGCAATTGGCCGAACGAAGTGTCGGCGTAACCGAACCGCATACTCATCAGAATTCCGCGACCATCGGGGTGTCCACACCGATCACATCGACCTTCGCGGCGCCGCCTGGATTGCCGAGCGGTTCGGCGCGACCGGGCAGGGTCTCGGTGAAGAACCGCACCGCGTCTTGTTTGAATTCGGGGTCTGCCTTGCGGTCCACCGTGATCGCCTCGACCGGGCAGGCCAGTTCACAGGCTCCGCAATCGATGCATTCCGCCGGATTGATGTAGAGCTTGCGGTCGCCCTCGTAGATGCAATCGACGGGGCATTCCTCCATGCAGGAGCGGTCCGTGGTGTCGATGCACGCCGCACCGATGACGAAAGGCATTGTCAGTTCTCCTGTTCGGTGGAATGGCCGGGGAAGATATCGGCGTCGGGATCCAGTTCCGCGGCGGCGTTGTTCACCGCGGTGGCCGCCTCGCCGAATCCCACGGCGATCAGCCGGACCTTGCCCGGATAGTCGGTGATATCGCCGGCGGCGTACACGCGCGGGACGCCGGTCCGCATGCGGGTGTCGACGACGATATGGCGGTTCTCGATCCGCAGACCCCACTCGGTCAGCGGCCCGAGGTCCGCGGTGAAACCGAGCGCGGCGATCACCGATTGCGCCGGAAGCGTCGTGGTGGTCTTGTCGGTCTTGTGGTGGACATCTACCTCGGAGATCCAGCCGTTGCCCCGGACGGCGGTGATATCGGAGTTCACCAGTATCCGCACACTGCTGTCGCGGACCTTGGCGACAGTGGCGCCGTGCGCGCGGAATTTGTCCCGCCGGTGCACGAGGGTCACCGACGACGCGACCGGTTCGAGGTGCACCGCCCAGTCGAAGGCACTGTCGCCACCGCCGACGATGACGATGTCGCGGCCCGTATGAGCGGAGAGGTCCGGGACGAAATAGCTGAGGCCGCGGTCGAGAAAGTCCAGTCCCTTCGCCAGCGGACGCGGAGTGAACGTCCCGATCCCGCCGGTGACGACCACGGCTCCGGCGGTCACCCGACGTCCGGCGCTGGTGCCGATCACCGCCCGGCCGTCCACGGCGTGTGTGATCGTCTGTGCCTGTTCGCCGAGCAGGTAGACCGGGTCGTACGGCGCGGCCTGTTCGAGCAACCGGTCGATCAGCTCGCGGCCCTTGACGGAAGGAAACCCCGCGATATCGAGGATTGCCTTCTCCGGGTACATCGCGCTCACCTGTCCGCCCGGTTCGGACAGCGCGTCCAGTACGGCTACGCGCAGTCCACGGAAACCCGCGTAGTACGCGGCGAACAGTCCGGCCGGTCCGGCGCCGACAACGAGGATATCCACCTCGAGCCCGGTACCGGCCGGCGCATTGGGCAATTCGTTCATACCGTGCACGCTAAGAGCGTTGCGGCGCAGGTTGAATGAAACGGGTCCGGCCAGCAGACCCGATCCGGAAAGCGCCCCGGGTTGCGGAGACGACGAACGGGCGGGGGGGGCGGCCCCAGCGGCGCGCCCGCCCCCGGCCGCGAGCGCCGGCACGGCCCGCTGGTGCCGATCGAACTCGCTCCGGGTGTGCCGGCAACGCTCGTGATCGGCTACCAGGTGGTCGGCAAATTCGCCGACCTGGACCTGCACCCGGACCAGGTGCCGAACCACAATATGGGTTACGTCTTCGAGGAACTGATCCGGCGCTTCGCCGAACAGTCCAACGAGACCGCCGGTGAACACGGCGGCCAGGTGGTGCACAGTGGCCCCTATTCGGAACTGCTCGCCGATCCGGCCTCGCTCACCGGCGCGTACCTCTCCGGCCGGGAGCGGATCGAGATCCCGATGATGCGGCGGCCGGTGAA
>NZ_JARWNW010000257.1 GCF_029868325.1 Nocardia carnea | reverse complement strand
GTACTCGCGGACCTTCTCGCGGCCGACCTCGTAGTAGTCGTCCACGCGATAGTGGTGCCCGACCATAGCGGCCGCGTGGGCGGCGGGGTATGGCGCTTATGCGCCAAAAAAAACGTTAAATGGGGCCCGGCACTGCAGGGGGGGGCCCCGGGGGGTACTCCAGGGCGGGGTGCGGTTTTAACACACCACCCCGCGCACCCACGCCATTGTGGGGTTCCCCCTGGCCACACTCGCGGACAGTGGTACGCGCCGTTGCGTCCACGATGTGCCCACACAGATGACCAAGCTGTAGTTGTGCCCCCCGGCGACCGCCCCGTCGTAAGCGACAGTGGTCCCGCCTTCAACAAGGCCCTTCCCGGAACCCCAGCGCAACCAACGGCGGTGCCGCGTTCGACAAGGCCTCACTCCGAACCCCAGCGCAACCCCAGCGGCGCCGAGTTGAGCAAGGCCGCTCCCCGAAACCCCGACGCAACCAACGGCGCAGCCGAGTTCAGCGAGGCCCTGAAAGGTTTCAGCAGGGACCAAGGGGGCCGAAACCCGCGCCGACGGAGTCGGCGCCAAATTAATAAGCGCTGTTGACGTTGTCCATCGAGCCGTATTTGTGGGCGGCGTAGTTGCAGGCCGCCACGATGTTCGAGACCGGGTTCCAGACGTCGAACGGGGTGCCGGGTACGTGGTACGCGGCGAAGGTGGGGTCGATCACCTGGAGCAGGCCCTTGGAGGGGATGCCTGCGATGGCGTTCGAGTCCCAGAGGTTGATGGCGCCGGGGTTGCCCGAGGATTCGCGCAGGATGTTGCGCTGGATGCCTTCGTAGCTGCCCGGGATGCCGTTCGCGTGCATGATGTCCAGGGCCTGGCGGATCCAGCCGTCGAGGTTGTTGGGGTAGACCGGGGCGGGTGCCGGCGCGGGGGCAGGTGCCGGGGCCGGTGCGGGCGCCGGGGCAGGTGCGGGCGCCGGGGCCGGGGCCGGTGCGGCGGCGGCAACAGGCTCCACCTGCGGTGCAGGGGCTGCTGCGGCGGCTTCGGTCACGGCCGGTTTCTGCTCGGCGACCATCGCGACCTTGGTGGGCGCGCTGTTGTCGGCCATGGAGACCGCGGAGGAGGCGGTGACGGCGACGACGCCGGCGGTGGCGAGCACAAAGCCCATCGCTTCGCGTTTGGTGCGACGGCGCAGGCTGGAGAAACGGTGGTTGTACATGAGCGGATTCGGTCCTTGATCGGTCGGGATCCGGCCCGGTTCGGGCAGCACGGATCTTCGGCGGCGACCGGTGGGTCGCGACCGGAAAAACATGACTGTGCTGTTGTCGGGTTTTGTTGTGTGACACCGAACACAGGCCGGTTCGGGTCCGGAAGGCGCATCCGCGGTGCCGGGTGGTTTCCCGGGCCGCCGCGCCGGCGGATCTCCACCTCCCGGTGGAGTAGAGTGGTTCGGGTTCGGCCGTCGCCATACCGTGTTCGGTATTCATCTACGGCGCTGTGCCGGGCTGGTCCGGCCGGTTGTTTCCAACCCGGCGTTCACAATCTCGCGGAGCAGTCGAACCTCAGGTCGTTTCCGACCGGATCTCAGAATGGTCACGGTAGGTGAACAGCAGGTGAACGGAGCCTGAGAAAAAATTGAGCCCGATCTTGAATGGTGAAATGAACGCGTTCCGGTATCGCCTCGACCTGGGGAAATGTCTTTAAACCTCCTGTGGTGCACGACACAAAACTTTTGCCGGTACACCCTCGATTCAGCTTCTCGTGACGGTCTCGTGATGGAAACCCGCAGGATCGGCTCGGGTGCCGAACCGGCATCCGCGCAGGTGTAGCCGCCGTTCGTCGCTCAGGTGGGCTGCCGGGGGTGGTATCGCCGCATACGCAATGGTGTGATGAGGTCCGGCAGGCCCCGCGCCCGCGCCGGGGCCCGGACGGATATCGGAAAGAGAGCCCGCGATGGACTCGACGACGAGTTACCCGCAGTTGTTCAGCCCGCTCCAGCTGGGCGGCACCACACTGCGGAACAGGGTGGTCATGGGGTCGATGCATACCGGCCTGGAGGACCGAGCCTGGGATGTGAACCGCCTGGCCGCCTACTTCGCCGAACGCGCGCGCGGCGGGGTCGGGCTGATCATCACCGGCGGCTACGCCCCGAATCGCACCGGATGGCTGCTGCCGTTCGGCGCGAAGCTGACCAGCCGCACCGAGGCCTATCGGCACCGCACCATCACCCGCGCCGTGCACGACGCCGGCGCGAAGATCGCACTGCAGATCCTGCACGCGGGCCGCTACGCCTATGTACCGGGCAGTGTCTCCGCCTCCTCGATCAAGGCGCCGATCAACCCGTTCCGTCCGCGCGCGCTCTCGGACCGCGGAGTCCAGCGCACCATCGACGATTATGTGCGCTGCGCCGAACTGGCTCGCTTCGCCGGCTACGACGGCGTCGAAATCATGGGCGGTGAGGGCTATTTCATCAACCAGTTCCTCGCACCGCGGACCAACCACCGCACCGATCGCTGGGGCGGGTCGGCGGAGAATCGTCGCCGGCTGGCGGTCGAGATCGTGCGCCGGACCCGTGCCGCCGTCGGCCCGGATTTCCTGATCATCTTCCGGTTGTCGATGGCAGAACTCGTCGAGAACGGCCAGAGTTTCACCGAAATCGTCGAGCTGGCACGGGAACTCGAGGCGGCGGGCGTCAGCGTGCTCAACACCGATATCGGCTGGCACGAGGCGCGGGTGCCGACCATCGTCACCTCGGTGCCGCGGGCGGCGTTCGTCGAATTCACCGCCAAGATCACCGCGGCGGTGGATATTCCGGTGTGTGCGTCGAACCGGATCAATATGCCGGAAATCGCCGAGGAGATCCTCACCCGCGGCGATGCCCAGCTGATCTCCATGGCCCGGCCGCTGCTGGCCGATCCGGAATGGGCGAACAAGGCGGCCGCGGGCCGGGACGACGAGATCAATACCTGTATCGCCTGCAACCAGGCCTGTCTCGATCACGCTTTCCAGCGCAAGACGGTGTCCTGTCTGCTCAACCCGCGCGCCGGTCATGAAACCGAACTGGTGCTGGCGCCCACCCGGCGCGCGAAACATATCGCGGTGGTGGGTGCCGGGCCGGCGGGCCTGTCCGCCGCGGTGAACCTGGCCGAGCGCGGGCACCGGGTCGAGTTGTTCGAAGCGCTGGACCGGATCGGGGGACAGTTCGATATCGCCCGGCGTATCCCCGGCAAGGAAGAATTCGACGAATCCATTCGCTATTTCACCCGCAGACTGGAGGTGACCGGAGTGCGGGTGCACCTGAACACGCAGGTCACCGCCGCCGCGCTGCGCACCGGCGGGTACGACGAGGTGATCCTGGCCACGGGGGTACGGCCCCGGGTTCCCGATATCCCGGGAATCGATCATCCGATGGTCCTGTCGTACGCGGAACTGGTTCGTGAGCAGAAACCCGTCGGGGCGCGGGTTGCCGTGATCGGCGCCGGCGGAATCGGATTCGATGTGAGCGAGTACCTCACCGTGGAAGGCCATCCCACGCTGAAACCGGACGAATGGAAACAGGAGTGGGGGGTCGACGCCGACGACGAGCAGCTGCGCGGTCAATTACGTGCCGCGCGGCCGGGTCCGGCGGCACGCGAGGTCGTCCTGCTGCAGCGTAAGGACACACCGTTCGGCAAAGGGCTCGGTAAGACGACCGGCTGGGTGCACCGGGCGGCGCTGAAAGCCAAAGGAGTGCAGCAGATCGGCGGGGTCAACTACGAGCGGATCGACGACGACGGCGTGCATATCAGCTTCGGGCCGCAGCGAGCGCGGCCCCGGGTGATCCGGGTCGACAATGTGATCGTCTGCGCGGGCCAGGAATCGGTACGCGACCTCGAATCCGAACTCACCGCCGCCGGGATCACCGTGCATGTGATCGGCGGGGCGCAGCTGGCCGCCGAGCTGGATGCCAAACGCGCCATCGACCAGGGGACGCGCCTGGCCGCCGTGCTCTAGGTGTGTCCCGCGGGTCGCCGCCGAATCGGAGCGCGAAATTGCCTTTTCCCGAAAGGGGCTGCGCGGTAAGGTCTCGTCCTTGTGTCCGGACGAGGTGGGGTGAGAGTGCTCGGGGCCGTGGCCGACCTCCCGGGATATGCGACCGTCTACTGGCGTCTGCTCGTGGCCGGGTTCCGCCGGCAATGGCACTACAAACTGGCGATGTTCGCCGGACTGTTCACCAATTCGGTCTTCGGATTCGTGCGCGCCTCGGTAATGGTCGCGGCCGTCGGCGCGACGGGTGGGTTCGCCGGATACGACGCCGGTAGCATCGGCGCCTACGTCTGGATCTCGCAGGGACTGCTCGGTGCCCTGCAGTTCCTGTCCGCGGAACACGAACTCGGCGAGCGGATCCGCTCCGGGGATATCGTCGTCGATTTCCTGCGGCCCGTCGATGTCCAGCTGAGCAATCTCGCCACCGATCTCGGCCGCGGTATCTGCGCCCTGATACCGCGCCTGGTGCCGAGCCTGCTCATCGGGTCGCTCACCTTCGGTCTGGTGTTGCCCGGTACGCCGGTGTCCTATCTACTCGGCGCGCTCAGCCTCCTGCTGGGTATCGCGATTTCCTGCCTGGCCCTGTTCGCCCTGACCACAGCGGGTTTCTGGGTGGTGGAAACCCGCGGTATCCGAACCCTCTACCAGACCTGCGGGCCCTTTCTCGCGGGCCTGTTCGTTCCGGTGCACGTCTTCCCGGACTGGTTGAAAACATTCGCCAACGCGACGCCGTTCCCTTCCATGCTGCAGGTACCGGTGGATGTGCTGTCCGGGCGAGTTATCGGCTGGGCTGCGGTGCAGGTGGTCGGAACGCAGATCTTCTGGCTGCTGGCAGTGGGTGCGCTGGGGTGTGTACTGCTGACGGCGGGGCGGCAGAAGCTGGAGGTCCAAGGTGGTTGAGACTGCACTGCCGGCCACACCACGGCCCGGCCCTGCCGGTTCCCGCTGGGCGCCGTACGCCGCGGTGCTGAATTCGCGGATCCGGGCGCAGCGTTCGTACCGGCTGTCCTTCGCCGGCGAAATCCTGGCGGCGACGCTACTGGGTCTCGTGGAATTCGCGGAGGTCTGGCTGATCTTCCGGCAGGCAAAGGTGCTCGGTGGCCTGGATATGGATGCCGCACTGCTGCTGTTCGGCCTGAGTAATCTCGCGTTCGCCTCGGCTCAGCTCGTCTGTGGTCACCTGGACAAGCTGCCTGCGCTGATCCGGCTCGGGATGCTCGATATCTATCATCTGCGCCCGCAACCGGTGCTGCTACAGCTGATCACCAGTGATTTCTCGCTGCGCCGGCTGGCGCGGGGCGGTGTCGCACTGGTCGTCCTGGCAGCCGGGTTGGTGCGTAACGATATCGAATGGTCCGTGGGCACGGTGGTGCTGCTTGTGCTGACCGTCGTCAGCGGCGCACTCCTCTTCGCGGGCCTGTTCGTGGTGGCGGCGGGCTGCCAGTTCTTCCTGATCGACGGCGCGGAGCTGACCAACAGCTTCACCTACGGCGGATCCTTCGCGGCGACCCAGCCCGCCTCGGTATTCCCCACTCCACTGCGCATCCTGTTCTGCGTCGCGATACCGGTCGCGTTCACCGCCTACTTCCCGACGCTGGCCGTATTGGGGTTACCGGGACCGGCCGGATTGCCGTCCTGGCTCGCCTGGTGCGTACCGCTGGCGGCGGGCTGGGCCTGGCTGCTGGCGGCGGTGATGTGGCGACTGGGTACTCGGCACTATCAGAGCGGCGGTGGATGAGATGGGAGATCGGTGATGGCCGGGGCGGATTCGATCATCGAAGTCGAGGGGCTGACGCGGGAGTTCGTCCGGTACCGGCGCGACGGTAAGTGGCGGCGGCCCAGGCGCGAGGTCGTCACGGCGGTGGACGCGATGAGCTTCCGGGTCGAACGGGGCGCCGCGGTCGGTTATATCGGCGCCAACGGAGCCGGAAAATCAACCACCATCAAGATGCTCGCAGGCATTCTCGTGCCCACTGCCGGCACGGTGCGCACCTGTGGGCTGGAACCGATCCGGCGGCGCCGGGAACTGGCCGGCCGGATCGGCGTGGTGTTCGGGCAACGTTCGCAGCTGTGGTGGGACCTGCCGCTGCGCGAATCGTTCACGATCCTGGCCGCCATCCACCGCTTGGATCCCATGGCCGGCCGGGCGCGTACCGCGGAACTGGTCGGCCAACTGGAAATGGGGGATACCCTCGATACCCCCGTCCGGCAGTTGTCGCTGGGCCAGCGGATGCGCGCCGAGGTCGCGGCGGCGCTGTTGCACTCCCCGGAACTGATCGTTCTCGATGAGCCGACCATCGGCCTGGATGTCCTGTCCAAACAGCGGCTTCGCGAATTCCTCCGGGCCGAACGGCTGGAACGTGGCACCACACTGCTGCTCACCACGCACGATATGGGGGATATCGAGCGGCTGTGCGATCGCGTACTGGTGGTGGACCACGGCCGGCTCGCCTACGACGGATCACTGCCCGGCCTGGGCGCGATGGTGGGTGCGCAGCGGGTTCTGACCGTAGACCTCACGATGCCCGCGCCGCCGCTCGGCGATCTGCCCGGGGTGCAGTTGCTCGGCTGCGAAGCCGGCGGAATGCGGCAGCGACTCGCCTTCGACGCCGACGCCACCACCGCCGCTCAGCTACTGGCCGAGGTATCGGCCCGCGCCGAGGTCCGCGATCTGTCCATCGAAGAACCCGATATCGAGGACATCGTGCGGCGCCTGTACGAACCCGCCCGCTGAAATGCCCGAGGCGCCGGCCCTGGGGACCGGCGCCTCGACGCTGCGGTAGATGTACGGGCGACGGCTTTGCGGGGCACACCTCGCTACCCACCCGGCGCCCGAGCTATCACATCTCGGCGTTGCCGGCCTTCCACTCCGGCCACGGGATGTTCCAATCGCCCAGACCGTCCACCCCGGACAGGGTGCCGCCCACGGTGTTCTTCACGATCGCGAGATCGCCGCGTTTGGCGTTGTTGAACACCCATTGGGCATCGGCCGGGCTCAGGTTCAGACACCCGTGACTGGTGTTCGTATTGCCCTGGGCGCCCAGCGACCACGGCGCCGAATGGAAGAAGATCCCGCTGTAGGACATCCGAGTGGCCCACTCCACATCGGTGCGGTAGCCGTCGGGCGAGTTCACCGCGACCCCATAGGTGGAGGAATCCATCACCATCTCTGCGTGCTTGTCGGCGATGATGTAGATGCCGTTGTCGGTAGGGGTGTCGGCCTTACCCATCGAGGTCGGCATCGTGCGGATGACCTGGCCGTTGCGCTCCACCGTCACCATCTTGGTGTTGTCGTCGGCGGTGAAGATCACCGCATCACCCACCACGAAATGCGAGTGGATATCGTTCTGGCCGTACAGGCCGTTGCCGAGATCCTTGCCGTAGACGTTCACATCGATGTTCACCCGGGTGCCGGGTGCCCAGAAATGTTCGGGCCGCCACCGGACCTCGCGGTTGTTCACCCAGTAGAAGGCACCCTCCACCGGCGGTTCGGTCTTGATCGTGATGGCATCCTGCGCGGCCTTGCGGTCGGGGATGTTCTCGTCGAACTGGATCGCCACGGGCTGGCCGACTCCGACGACCTCGCCCTCGCCGGGGGTCAGGTACGGCTTGGTGACATTGCCGGGGGCCGTGGTGGTGAAGCTCATCCCGGTGGTGGCTTCGCCGCCGAGGCCGATGGACCTGGCCTGCAGACGGTAGGTCTTGCTGTAGCCGAGGGCTTCGGTGGTCGCCCAGCTGCGGCCGTCCTCCGAAAGCTTTCCGGCCACCGGCTGGTTCTCCGGATTGAGCAGAGTCACCTCGGTGAACAGACCGTCGGTGATCTCGAACTTCATCGGGTCCGCCGGGGAAACGCCGATATCGCCGTCCTTGACAGGAGCGACCAGCTTGGGCTTGATGAGTTCGGTGATGGGGTTACGGTCGATGGCTACCGTGCCCTCCGACGCTTCCGACGAGGAACACCCGGTCAACACCATCGCCAACAAGGCGACCAGGACCATCGGTCCGAAAACCCAACCGATCGGCCTGCGCCGACCACCTATACGCATATCAACCCCGTTTCAAGTCCCGGCACACCCGCTACGCGCCGATGGCTTCGGATCCGACCGATTACCTGCTCACCTCGACCCACCGCAGCGGCGGGATCGGTCGAGACCACGCCCAACATTCTGCCAGCCGTGCCGAAGTGATCCCAACCGTCGAGCATCGCTTCCGGCTCCGGTGGCCCACCTACACATAGGGTTCGGCCTGCCGTTTGTTACGGCGTCGTCCGGCTCACACCGGGCCGACCCGGTATCGATTTCACTTCTGCGGCCTGGGCCTGTTAATGTCTGTCCCGCACCGCACGACGGGGCACGCGCCATTAGCTCAATTGGCAGAGCAGCTGACTCTTAATCAGCGGGTTCGGGGTTCGAGTCCCTGATGGCGCACCATCTCCGCAATTTCCGGACCTCGAGTTCGACCTTCCCCAGTATTCGGGCAAAGTCCCAGCTCGCGTCGACTGCGCCGACTGCCGGCCGCATTCCGTCGATCTTCCTTGCGAGCGGCCCTGCGTCCTCTCGCCGGTGTCCCGGATGTACTTCCCGCGATCAGCCAAATCCATCACCGCCTCACCGCTGTTCGCCGTCGACAAACGTGCGTACCGATACAACGCCGGTGTGTAATCCGCCACAAGGACACCGCGCCGGGCGTAACTGATTTGCATCACCTTCGATCCCGGAAGGTGGCCGGACGTCCGCCACTCGGAGCCCGGGTCCGGTTCGCCGGTATCCATTACTGTGCTCAGCATGAGTGAGCCCGGCCCGGTGACGGTAGCGGAGCGTGACCACGCCGGTTTCCGGCCCGTATGCCCGGCAGCAGCAGTATGAGCACCGTGGAGGCCCCGGTAGGGCGGGCAAGGGTGGTCGCATGGGGGCTGTGGGACTGGGGATCGGCCGCCTTCAATGCCGTGATCGCCACCTTCGTTTTCGCCGTCTATCTCACCGACAGCGTGGGCGATGATCTGCCAGGCGATATTTCCGCCAGCGCATGGCTGGGCTGGGCCCTCGGGATCGCCGGCCTGTTGGTCGCACTGACCGCACCGGTCATCGGGCAGCGTTTCGACGCGACCGCGAATCGCAAACGTTCCCTGGCGATCATGACCGCGGTCGTGGTCGGCCTGATGGCCACCATGTCCTTGGTTCGTGACGAATATCACTACCTATGGCTGGGGTTGGTGCTGCTGGCGCTGGGCCACGTCTTCTTCGAGCTTTCGACCGTGCCCTACAACGCCATGCTGCGCCAGGTGTCGACGCCGGAGACCGTCGGCCGGGTTTCCGGTTTCGGCTGGGCAATGGGGTACTTCGGTGGCATCGTCCTGCTGCTGATCTGCTACTTCGGGTTCATCTCCGGCGACGGCGACGAACGTGGCCTGCTGGGGATCGGCACCGATGATGGGCTGAACATCCGGCTGGTGGTGGTCGTGGCCGCGGTCTGGTTCGCGGTATTCGCGCTACCGGTGTTCTTCGCGGTCCCGGAGGTGCCCCGCACCGGCGCCGACCCAGGGGCGGCCACGGCGGGATTCTTCGGCTCGTATCGGGTGCTGTGGCGCGATCTGCGCGAACTCTGGGCTCTGGACCGCCGCGTGATCTGGTTCCTGCTCGCCAGCGCGGTTTTCCGGGACGGGCTGGCCGGCGTCTTCGCCTTCGGGGCGGTGCTGGCCGTGCAGGTGTACGGGATCAGTGATTCCGATGTGCTGCTGTTCGGTATCGGTGCGAACGTTGTCGCCGCCCTGGGGGCGATCGTCGCCGGCCGGTTCGACGATTCGGCCGGGCCGAAACGGGTGATCGTGGTCTCCCTGGCGGGCACGGTGGTGTGCGGTATCGCGCTGCTGCTGGTCTCCGGCGCCGCCATGTTCTGGATCTTCGGCCTGGCGCTGACTTTGTTCGTCGGCCCCGCGCAGGCTTCCGCGCGTTCGTTCCTGACCCGGCTGACACCGCCGGGGCGGGAAGGTCAGCTGTTCGGGCTCTACACCACCACGGGCCGGGCGGCCTCGTTCCTGTCGCCGACCCTGTTCGGCCTGTTCGTCTGGGCCTTCGACGCGGACCGGGCGGGTATCGCCGGGTTGCTGGTGGTGCTCGGCGCCGGGCTTGTCGCGGTCCTGCTGGTTGCGGCGCCCGAACGAGAGCGCACCGCGCCCGCAGTGACCGGGTAGGGCCGCGCGGTCAGGGTTTCCAGACGCCCATACCGAGGGCGATGAGCCGGACCTGTGCGATCGTGCGCTCGATGATCGGCTGTTGTTCGCGTGGCGCGGCGGATACGTAGTCGGCGATACCGTCGGTCACGGTCGCGACCAGCAGGTCGGCCGCGACCTCCAGATCGTCCGGGGGCCAGGAGTCCAAGGCCGGCACCCGGGACAGATCGGCCACGAGTTCGCGCACGATCAGGTGTAGTTCGAGTGCGATCGCCGTACGCAGGGGTGCGCTGCCGCCGCGCTGCTCCCGGATCAGGAAACCGAACAGTTCCCGTTTGGCGGCGACCTCACCGAAGACGAAGCGCACGGTTTCCGACAGCCGCGCATCCGGTGTCCGGCGCAGCCGGCGCAGCGCCAGCCGCAAGGCCTGCACACCTTCGTCGACGAGGGTGGCGCCGAGGTCTTCGAGCGAGGCGAAATGCCGGTAGAAGGCGGTCGGCACGATACCGGCCGAGCGGGCGATCTCGCGCAGGCTCAACGCGCCGAAACCGCGCTCGGCGGCGAGCGCGAGAGTGCCGTCGAGCAGGGCCTGCCGGGTGCGTTCCTTGCGCTCGACACGGCTCGCTCCCTGATCGGTCATTTCAGTGAGCATACAGACGTTCACCATTCGATCTTCTCCGTCTTGTCGTCCGCGTCACACCGATTCCTGGTTGACAGTTCCGTTGGGGTATCCGGCACACTAGTTGAGTGTACATTCGTGCACCGAAACCGATCGAAGTTTCGTGACGCGACCGACAGACAGGGACGGAGAACTCCGATGGCCCTCCTCGACCTGGTACAGACCCTGACCACCCCGCACCCGGTGGACCGGTACCTGGAACTGGTGCGCCCGACGCTCACCGTCCGCGATATGCGGGCCCGGATCGTCGGCGTCGACCGGTCGGTACCGGGCACGCTGTCGCTGAGCCTGCGCCCGACCCGGCAGTGGGACGGCCTGCTGTCCGGCCAGTTCGTGCAGCTGGGGGTGGTGATCGACGGTGTGCGGCATACCCGCTGCTATTCGCCGGTGAACTCCCAGCATGATCGGCGCCGCCGGCTCGACCTCACCATCCGGGTGCACCCGCACGGCCTCGTATCCCGCCACCTGCACGAACACGCCCAGCCGGGCATGGTCCTGGACCTCGAACCGGCCTCCGGGGTGTTCCATCTACCGCCGCGGCGGCCGGACCGAGTGCTGTTGATCAGCGGCGGCAGTGGCATCACCCCCGTGCTGTCGATGCTGCGCACGCTCACCGACGAGGACTACTCGGGCGAGGTGGTGTTCCTGCACTACGCGCGGTCGCCGGAGCTGATACCGCATCGGGACGAGCTCGCCGCACTCGCTGCCGCTCATCCGAATATCTCCGTGGAACTGCGGTACCCGGAGCGCGACGGTCGTGGATTCGATCACGACGAACTCGTCCGGGTGGCGCCGTGGTTCGCCGAGGCGCACACCTTCCTGTGCGGCCCGCCGCCGCTGATGGAATCGGTGCGCGAGATCTTCACCGCCGAAGGGCTCAGTGAACGACTGCACACCGAGGAGTTCGTCGCGCCGGCGATCCCGGTGGATACGGCCGAGGTGCACGGGGCCACCACCTTCTCCGCCAGCGGAGTTACTTCCGAGAACGCGGGGGCAACTCTGCTCGAGCAGGCCGAAGCGGCCGGGCTCAGCCCGGAGTACGGCTGCCGGATGGGGATCTGCTTCTCCTGCACCTCCGTGCGGCGCAGCGGCTGCACCCGCAATCTGCGCACCGGCGACCTGGAAACCGATCCCGACCAGCCGATCCAACTCTGCGTCCAGGCCGCCGTCGGCGACGTGGACATCGACATCTGATTCCGCGTGCACCCGGAATCCGATATCCGAACCGAAGGGGAGAACAGCATGACCATCCTCACCGAGACCAAGGACGGACCGCTGGTCCTCTCGCCCGATCAAGTCGAGGAAATCGGCCGGACGCTCGACGCATTGCGCGACCGTCTCGTGGCCGATCTGGGCGAGCGCGACCGCGAATACATCTACAACATCATCAAGGCGCAGCGCGGTTTCGAAATCGCCGGGCGCGGGCTGATGTACCTGGGTTTCCTGCCGCCGTTCTGGCTGGCGGGCGTCGCCGCGCTGAGCGTGTCGAAGATCCTGGACAATATGGAGATCGGCCACAACGTGATGCACGGCCAGTTCGACTGGATGCGTGAGCCGAACCTCAATTCGCGCGTGTTCGAATGGGATACGGTCTGCCCGGCCGACCAGTGGAAGCATTCGCACAACTACATGCACCACACGTACACCAATATCCACGGGCGCGACCGGGATATCGGCTACGGCGTGCTGCGGATCGACGAGGGTCAGGATTGGCACCCGTACTACCTGGGCAATCCGCTGTACGCATTCCTGCTGATGGTGTTCTTCGAATGGGGCGTGATGCTGCACGACCTCGAGGCCGACAACATCGTCAAGGGCAAACGCACCTGGGCGGAACTCAAACCGCTGATCAAGGGTCAGTTGCGTAAGTCGGGGCGGCAGGTGCTCAAGGACTATGTGGCGTTCCCGCTGCTGTCCGGGCCGCTGTTCCTGTCCACCCTGGCCGGCAACGTGACCGCCAACCTGGTGCGCAACCTCTGGGCGTACTCGATCATCTTCTGCGGGCATTTCCCGTCGGGTGTGCAGAGCTTCACCGAGGAGGAGACCGCCGAGGAGACTCGCGGCGAATGGTACGTCCGGCAGATGCTCGGCTCGGCAAATATCACCGGCAGCCCGCTGTTCCACATCATGTCCGGCAACCTGTCGCACCAGATCGAGCACCATCTGTTCCCGGATCTGCCGGCCAACCGGTATCCGGAGATCGCGCCGGAGGTGCGGGCGCTGTGCGAGAAATTCGGCCTGCCCTACAACACCGGACCGCTCGGTAAGCAGATCGGTTCGGTGTGGGCCAAGATCTTCCAGCTGGCCCTGCCGCCGCAGGTCCAGCGGTCCAGGTTCGCCCGCTTCCTGCCCGCTGTACTGCGGAAACGCGAAGAGCCCGGTGTTATCGTGATGCGTCAGCAGAGTCCAACCGGAGCGGGCGTGTGATGATCGGCAAATTCGAGGCCAACAAGGATCTGATCCAGGAACTCACCTCCTCGGGCGCGCGCCGGGTCGGCAATATCGCGGGGATCATCACCGGCACCGTCGCCGAGGTGACCCGGGAGATCGGTGAGTGGATCACCGATGCGATCGAGATGAACGAAGCCGCCGCCGCGGCCCGCCGCGATTCGGCCACCGACTCCGGGCGGGACTCCACCGAGCGCGGGGAGGAAACCGGCGGTCCGGCAACATTCGAGACGAAACCCACGGTGACACCGCCGGCTGCCGATGTGGTGGATGCCGATGTGGTGGACGCCGAGATCGCGGACCCCGACCGTCCCGGTAAGCACTTCTGATCAGGACCGGAAACCGCCCGGTGGGATAATTCACACCGGGCGGTTACCCATGAGCTAACCTCTGGTCTCGTGCCCGCCTATGTGTCCTCCCCGGAGCTGACCTTCGGATTCCTGTTCGCGCTGGAGGATCCCGAGCGGATCGCCGAGGTGGTGCGGGGCCTCATGGAACGGAAGACGGTATCGGTCTTCCGGCTCGCGCGGTTGTCCGACGACGCCGGGCCCCCGGAGCGCTACGTGGTGAACTGGGCCGCGATCCCGCAGATATCCATCACCACCGACGCACCCGACGCCGACGTTCTGCGTGCCGAGCGGGTGATGCTGGTCAACGCATTCCTGGGGGAGGGCGGCGAGGTCCGGCTGTACTCGGCCGAAGGGCGAACCCCGGAGTAACACGGGCGGTGCCCGTCCCTCACCGACGCATGAGAGGCAGTGCGGCGGGTATGTGCCGGGAAGTGGCGCCGGTCGCATTCCGTACGGAATCCGGTGGGCTTCCCGTGACTGTTGGTGCATCGTCGTTACCGAACTGTAGCCTTGTCCCGGGGTTCGATAACGTAGGCGATGGGCAAGGAGTTGGACGCTGTGGAGAACGTATTACGGCTGTTGATCGTGCTAGGGGGCACGCTGGCCGTGACGATCGCGATCGGCTGGGCCATCGACCGCGGGCTACGGTACTGGTCCGCCCGCCATCCGAAGACCCCGATCCCCGGCCTGCTGCGCCGGGTGCAACTGCCGCTGCAACTGTTCCTCGGTTTCGCCGCGCTGCGGATGACCTACCCCTTGGCGGACCTGAACCTGCGGCAGGACACGGTGATCCTCAGTGTCCTGGCCACGATGGTCACCATGTCGGCGGTATGGCTGGTGGTACGAATCGCCGACGCCATCGCCGACGGCCTGCTCAATACCTATTCGCGCCGCGCGCGCGATCCCCGCCGGGTACGCCAGCTCAACACCCAGTTCACCCTGATCCGGCGGATCGCCAGCACGGTCCTGGCCATCGCCACCGCCGCGATCGCCATGCTGGTGCTGTTCCCGGAACTGCGGGTTCTGGGTACCTCGCTGCTGGCCTCGGCCGGCATCATCGGCATCATCGCCGGTGTGGCCGCCCAGTCCACGCTGAGCAATCTGATGGCAGGGCTGCAGATCGCCTTCGGCGATTCGGTGAAGATCGGCGATACGGTCGTGGTCGAGGGCGAGATGGGCACCGTCGAGGAGATCACGCTGTCCTTCCTGACCGTGCGGATCTGGGACGACCGCCGGCTCACCATGCCGGTCTCGTATTTCAACAGCAAACCGTACGAGAACTGGTCCAAGGGCGGGAACGAGATGACCGGGACGGTTTTCCTGCATCTGGACCACAGCACGCCGGTGGCCGAACTGCGCGCGCATCTCTACGAATATCTGAGCGATCACCCGGATTGGGACGGTCGCAGCTGGAACCTGCTGGTCACCGACAGCACGCCGACCGGTATCGAGGTCCGGGCATCGATGACGGCCCGCGATCCCGACGCCGTATGGTCGCTGCGCTGCGCGGTACGCGAGGAATTGATCGGCTGGCTCAACGAGAACTACCCCGGCGCTCTGCCCCGGCTGGCCGCACTGGAAGGGCTCGACGCGCCCGCCCGGTAGTGAGCGAATCCTGCGGGTGCTTCGCGGACTTCTTCACGAGTTGATCTCGATGGCGTGTCTTTGTGTCGTGTTCATCGCGAAACGGTGTGTTGTACCTCACAATTGAGGTACGGCCGCGCTGAAATCCGGCCGGCCGGGCCAGCACTCTCGAAGGAGCCCGATCACTATGTCTGCTCCCGCCGGTTATCCGGTACGTATCCGCGGCGACCTCGATCCCGCGCTGTCGCGCTGGATGTGGATCGTCAAATGGATCCTCGCCATACCGCATTACATAGTTCTGTTCTTCCTGCATATCGGTTATGCCGTCGTGACGGTGATCGCGTTCTTCGCGATCCTGATCACCGGCCGGTATCCGCGGGCGCTGTTCGACTACAGCGTCGGTGTGATCCGCTGGTCGTGGCGGGTGAGTTTCTACGCCTGGACTCCGGCCGGAACGGACAAGTACCCGCCGTTCGCCCTGTCTGCCGACGACAACTACCCGGCGGACCTGGACGTCGACTATCCGCCGACTCTGCATCGGGGCCTGGTGCTGGTGAAGTGGTGGCTGCTGGCCATCCCGCACTACCTGATCATCGGCGCGATGACCGGTGCGGCCTGGGTGGTGGCCGATGATGCGGACGTTATGGCCAGTGCGGCCGGTCTTCCGCTGATCGGCGTGCTGACCCTGGTCGCGCTCGTCGGCCTGCTCTTCGCCGCCCGGTACTCCCGGGGGCTGTTCGACTTCGTGATGGGTGTCAACCGGTGGATGCTGCGGGTGCAGATCTACACCTCACTCCTGCGCGACGAATATCCGCCGTTCCGGCTGGATCAGGGGGCCCGTGAGCAGGCGCCGCCGGTGGTCGATACGACCAAACCCGCCGTCTGACCGGAACTCACCGGAAAAGAAAAAGCCCGAGGGCCAGGGGCCCTCGGGCTTTCAGGGTGAGTGACGGGACTCGAACCCGCGACAGCCAGGATCACAACCTGGTGCTCTACCAACTGAACTACACTCACCATTGCCGGTTTTGCACCGGCGGCCTAGATACTAGCGCGTTCACCCCGCTGTTAGCCAATCGGTTTCCGGTGTGGCGGTGACCTGGGCCTATATCGACTCCTCGGCGGCGGCCGCGATCTCCTCCGCCGACCGTGCGCTGACCTCCGCGGCAATGGCGGTGATCTCCGCCGTCGACGGTCCCGGCGCGGGGACGAACACCGTGCGCCGGTAGTACTCGAGTTCCCGAAGCGATTCCCGGATATCGGCCAGCGCGCGATGGGTCAGGCCTTTCTCCGGCTGGCCGAAGTAGATCCGCGGATACCAGCGCCGGCACAGTTCCTTGATGGAGCTCACATCGATCATCCGATAATGCAGGTGCTGGTCGAGCAGCGGCATATCCCGGGCGAGGAAGCCGCGGTCGGTGGCGATGGAATTACCGGCCAGCGGAACCACACCCGCGGTAGGGGCGTACTGCTTGATGTAGTCGAGCACCTGCTGCTCGGCCTCGGCGAGGGTCACGCTGGATTTGCGGACCTCCTCGGTGAGACCGGAGCGGGCGTGCATATCGGCAACCACTTGCGGCATGGCGGCAAGCGCCGCGTCATCGGCGTGGATCACGATATCCACACCGTCACCGAGGACGTTCAGTTCGCTATCGGTTACGAGGGCGGCTACCTCGATGAGCTTGTCGTTGACCAGGTCGAGACCGGTCATCTCACAATCCATCCACACCACTAATTTGTCGGACACTCGTCCTACCCTAATCAGCCCGGCTGTCCGTGCGGTGCAATCGCGGTGGTCACGATCTGTGAACGACTTCGGGCAGGTGGGTTCGTCACCCGCCGAGCTTCTTGTAGAAGGCGCCCGCGACAGGAGCGGTGAACGCACGCGGACCGTAGTTGCCGGCGGTGCTCATTCCTTTGCCGATCAGCCCCGGAACCACCCGGGTTTTGTTGCGGGCGAGCCCGTCGATCGAAACCCGTGCGGTGTACTCGGAAGAAACCCAGAGAAAATCCGGGACCATCCGGTCGACCAGCGAAGCGTCGGCGGGATCGGGGGTTTCGGTACGGACCGGGCCGGGGGCCAGGAGTGTGACGTGCACCCCGGTGCCTTTCAGCTCGCCGCGCAGGGATTCGGTGAAGGTATTCGCGAAGGCCTTGCTCGCCGCGTAGGTGGCATTGTTCGGGATGGGCATATTGCCGGCGGCCGAACCGCTCACCAGGATGCCGCCGGCGCGCCGGGCCAGCATGGTGGGCAGCACCGCCAGCGTCAGATCCTGCACCGCGACCGCGTTCAGCTCCAGCTGGGCGCGCTCGTAATCCGGATCCAGGCCGGTGATCGGCCCGAAGGTCGCGATACCGGCGTTGTTGCACAGAATCGAGATATCGCGCTCGGACAGTTCCGCACTCAGCGGTGCGCGCTGCGCTCGGTCGGCCAGATCGACGGCGCGGACCTCCGCGGTGATGCCATGTGTCCGGGTGAGCCGATCGGCGAGTTCGCCGAGCAGTTCCTCCCGGCGTGCCACCAGGATGAGCGAGTAGCCACGCCGGGCGAGTTCGGTCGCCAGTGCGGTTCCGATCCCGGAGGAGGCCCCGGTCACAACGGCACGGCTGTCGGCGGTAGGCGAAGGCAAACCCATTCGGACACCCTAGGACAAATATGTGGGCGTGGATTCATCGGTTGAGCTGTCAAGTGCTGTTGAGTTCTGGCGGATCGGCTGGCTCATGGCCGAAGTAGGTGATCGAATGTTCTGCATGGCAGAGACGAGTCGTAGCAGGACGAGCCGGCCATCCGGAAAGCTGGTGCCGTGACCGAGACCACCGGTCCTACGGTGCGCCGGTCCCCGCGGTATGGCGCGCCGGAGCCCGGCACCCGTCAGATGGGATACCGCGACGCGGGACACAGACCTCGGCTCCGGGTGTCGTTGACCACCGGCGACGATCTTCTTGCGCGGATACCCGACAGTGATGTCGCCACCTTCCGCGCCGACGCCTACCGGAGCCTGACACCGGCCGAATTCGCACGTGTCGATGCCGTATACACGCGGGGTTTCGAAGCCACCTGCCGGTGGTTCACCGCGCGCAGCGGTCAACCCTGCCGCCACGACCTGGACCGCCGGGCCGACCCGATCTGGTTCGGCCGCAACGAGGTGGCCTGGGCCGAACGGATGCGGACCGTGCTGCGGCCGCGTCCTGCGGCGCGGCGGTTTCCGCCCGCCCGTGGGGTGGGGCGGACCGACGAATGGCTGGACATCCTCGGGCTGTATCGATTTCTCGGCAGTTTCGTCGCGGGCAGCCCCGGCCGGGGGCATACGGTGGTCCGGTTGCGCGGCGCCCAGGCGGCCTGCCTGCTGCACGGTATGCGCCTGGAGTTGCCACCCGACCTCAACTACTCGGTGGGTACCGGGATGACCACGCGCCGACTCGACACCACGACCGTCGAATGGATCCGGGAGCGGATTGCCGACCCGGTCGATGCCGCGGCCCTCGCGACGATGCTCTTCACGGGCGCCACCACGGTGGAGTTGGGTTGTGTACCACGGGTGGCATCGACGGGCGACGCACTCGTCTTCACCGGGCCGATCGGTTACTCGCGGGCCGCTGATGTGTATGTATGGGTGATCCCGCCCGCGGCTCGTGCCCTGGTGCAGGAGGCGTGTGCCTACCGGGAAACCCATCCGGGTGGTAGTCCGAAATTGTTCGCCGGCGCCATCGGTGCGGCCGGTGGGCGGCTCCGCGACACCGCCGCGCGATGCGGGATCGCCCTACCGGAATCGCACCATTGGCACCGGAGCTGGATTCGCCAGACCGGACTGCTTCGGGGGCAGGAACAGCCGGAGTATGTTCGCAACACCGATCTGCTGTTCGGGCTCCGCCTCGCTTCCGGGCCCGGGCCGGTGCGTGGCGAGTAGCTCGGGTCGGTGCGGTGTGTCTGCCGCGGCTTCGGGAAAAAGGATTCTCCGTCGAGACACCGCTGTAGTGGTGGCAGCACCATGACCGCAGGCTCCGTGCCGGTGGGCCGGATTCACTCGGAAAACCTGACGCTACGGTCGATCTGACGTGTTTGTGTGGCGCCCGAGTGGGTACACCCACTCCGACTGGCCCGAACAGCTCAGTCGGGTGGGTGGAGCGCCCCCGGCAGGAATCGAACCTGCGACCTAGGGATTAGAAGGCCCTTGCTCTATCCAACTGAGCTACGGAGGCAGTGTTTCCACCATGGCGGACAACGGCCGCGCTGTCCAGCCGAAAAGTGTAGCGATCGATCCGATCGTTTGTTTTGGCGTGCCCGAAAAAGGCCCCGCCGGGCCCGCCGGAGCTCGCCGAACTACTCTCGAAGCTATGTCGTCAGTCCAGGCCCCCGCCGTCGAATCCGCCGCCGAGGCCGGTCGGCCGGGCGGGTCGCCGGCCGTGACGGGCGCGCTGACGGTGGTCACCGGGACACTGGCGGCATTGGTCGCGATTCTGGTGGTGAGCGCCTCGGCGGCCCAGGCACTCAGCCTGCTGGGAATCCCCGACCCCGGCCCGCTCACCACCTATGGCCTGCCCGCGGTCCGTGCCCTCGCCGATCTCTTCGCCGCATTCACCGTGGGCGCTCTGCTCTTCGCCGCTTTCCTCGTTCCGCCGCAGCGCAATGGACTACTCGATACCGGTGGCTACCGCGCGGTACGGCGGGCCTCGGGCCTGGCGTTCGCCTGGGCGGTCTGCGCGGCGCTGCTGGTACCGCTGACGGTTTCCGACAGCACCGGCCGGCCGGTGACCGAGGTCATGGCACCGCAGGAACTGTGGGGTGTGATCGACCAGATCGAACTGGCCGGAACATGGCGGATCACTGCCGTCGGCGCGCTGTTGCTGGCCATCGCGTGCCGGCTGGCGCTGCGCTGGGGATGGACACCGGTTCTGTTCGCCGGATCGGTCGCGGTGATGATGCCGCTGGCGCTCACCGGCCATTCCTCCTCGGGCGGGGCGCACGATGTGGCCACCAACAGCCTGATCCTGCATTTGATCGCCGCGGCGGTCTGGGTGGGCGGCCTGGTCGCGCTGCTCGTGCACGCCCTGCGTGACGGCACCCACACCGGTATCGCCGCCCGCCGGTTCTCGCCCGTGGCGGCTGTTTCTTTCGTGGTGCTCGCGGTGAGCGGGATTGTGAACTCGTGGGTCCGCGTCCCGATGGACGAGCTGTTCACCAGCACCTACGGGCGCCTGGTCCTCGCCAAGGCCGCTGCCCTGATCGTTCTCGGCGTGATCGGGTACTTCCAGCGGCGTTCGGCACTGCCGGCGCTGGCCGCAGAACCGGGGAACCGGCTGGCGCTGGTCCGGTTCGCCGGTGTGGAAACACTGATCTTCGCGGCGACCATGGGGCTGGCGGCCGGCCTGGGGCGGACACCGCCACCGCCGCCGACCAGCGTGCCGACCCCGATCGAAGTGGAACTCGGGTACGAGCTGGCCGGACCGCCCACTGTCGCCCGGCTGCTGTTCGACTGGCGGTTCGACCTGATATTCGGCACGCTCGCCATCGTCCTGGCGGTGCTCTATCTGTTGGGTGTCCGGCGGTTGCGGGCGCGTGGCGACAGCTGGCCGGTCGGCCGGACCCTGGCCTGGATGCTGGGGTGCGCCGTGCTGCTGTTCACGACCTCGTCCGGTGTCGGCCGCTACGCCCCCGCGATGTTCAGCGTGCATATGGGTGCGCATATGGCGCTGTCCATGTTGGTTCCTATCCTGCTCGCACTCGGCGGCGCGGTGACCCTCGCGTTGCGTGCGCTGCCACCGGCCGGCCGGGACGGGGCCCCGGGCGCGCGGGAGTGGATCCTGGCGGCCATGCACAACCCGGTCTCGCGATTCCTCACCCACCCCATCGTGGCCTCCGTGGTGTTCGTGGCCGGTTTCTACGCCCTGTACCTGGGCGGGATATTCGACACCTTCGTCGATTCGCATGCCGCCCACCTGTTGATGAACCTGCATTTCCTGGTCAGCGGCTACCTCTTCTACTGGGTGGTGATCGGCATCGACCCGAAACCGCGCCGGGTGGAACCGCTCACGAAACTCGCCATGGTGTTCGGATCGCTGCCCTTCCATGCGTTCTTCGGCGTGGTGCTGATGGGTATGAGCACCGTGCTCGGCGGCTGGTTCTACCGCAGTCTCGGTCTGGACTGGCATTCCGACCTGCTGGGTGATCAGCGCACCGGCGGCAGTCTGGCCTGGGCCAGCGGCGAAGTGCCGCTGGTGGTAGTGATGCTGGCACTGCTGATCCAGTGGTCGCGCAGCGACGCCCGGCTGGCCCCGCCCCCCCCCCCCGGGGGGGG
>NZ_JARWNW010000256.1 GCF_029868325.1 Nocardia carnea | reverse complement strand
CCCTAGAAAGGCGCACAGCAACTGAGGCGCTGACCGCACGGTCCCCACCGACGGCGCACACATCACCACCCCACGGACTCACCCGGCACCATCACACACACAACCAACAAGAACGACTCTCGAAACGGTAAACCCGCACGCGTACCGGCCCCCACCACCGCACGGCACAGACCGGCCGTCAGATCGTGCGCATCCCTGCCGTGATCACTCTTGTTCACTGTCGCCGAGCAGTTCGATCGACTTCTCGCGCATCTCGACCTTGCGAACCTTGCCGGTCACTGTCTGGCCAACTCCGCGATGAACATCGTCGGCACACCGTAGAGCGCGGTGCATCGCTCCGCCTCGACGGCTTCGAGCGTGGTCCTGGGGTCGAACGCAGGCGCCGGAATAACCGGCGCAGCACCATGGCTGGTGCAGGCCAGATTCCCCATCACCATCCCGAAGCAGTGATAGAAGGGGACGGGTATGCAGATTCGGTCCAGTTCGGTGTAATGGCAGAGCCGGCCGACGAGGTACCCATTGTTGAGGATGTTGTGGTGGCTGAGAGTCGCGCCTTTGGGGAACCCGGTCGTACCCGATGTGTATTGGATATTGATCGGATCGTCCGCGCTGCGTGCCGCCTGCGCCGTTGTCAGGGTTCCGGGGTTCGCGGCATGCGCTTCGCGACCGCCGGCGACCAGCTCGTGCCACTCGTCTCCCCCGAGCAGGACCACGAACTCGAGGGTTGGACATTTCGGGCGCACGGTCTCGATCATCGCCGCATAGTCCGACGTCTTGAACGTTTGCGCGGCGATGAGCAGCCGGACCCCGGCCTGGTCGAGAACATACTGCAATTCATGGGAACGATATGCGGGGTTGATATTTACGAGGACCACACCGATCTTCGCCGTCGCATATTGGACTACCGTCCACTCGGCACAGTTGGGTATCGCACATGCGCACCGAATAAAAAATGCGCCGACAGATCGACACGAACTGCCATGCCGGATATATGCTTCGGGAATCAATCGATAGTCGCGATTGTCAAGGAAGAGAGGCCGGACCCGCAGTCAGGTGCCCTTCTCCGAGACAAAGGCGCGAGTGGCGAGCTGCAATAGAAGTCGATCATCCACATTCCCCAGGTCAACGTCCAGCAGAGCCCGGATACGCTCCAGACGCAGCAGAACAGTATTGCGATGCACACCCAGCTTTTCAGCTGTATTGGTGGCCGACGACTCGTAATCGAGATAGCAGCGCAGGGTCCTGAGGAGTTGGTGGTTCGGGTCGGCCGCAACAAGTCGGCCCAGAATCTCGGAGGCTGCATCCCGAAGCGAATTGTTGCTGAACCAGCCGGCCAGCAGTGCCGCGGCACTGGCTGCGGCCGCGTGTTCGACGGCGAAGGAATCCGTGCGGCCCTGCGCGACCAGGGCTGCTTTCCTGGCTCCGGACAGAGACCGCTTGATGCCCGCGGCACCGAGCTCGCTGCTGCCGACGCCCGCGCATAGACCCCATGCGTCACGGGGATCGATTGTGCTCAACAGCTCACGAACCGAGTCGATATGGCCGAGGTCGCCCGGCTCGGCCTCCGGCACTTCGCTCGTGGTCCAGAACACGAGTCCGTCCGACTGTTCGATCACAAAGGTACCGAACTTTACGGCAACAAGGTTCTCCAGGGGCCTCACCGTGAGACGACCCGCCGGACCCGCCTCGATACGCCGCGCCGTGATGTACACAGCCGTATGCCAGCCTCCGAGCCGCCACCGAAGCGCACTCATCTTCTCCAGCGTGCTGGCGGAGACTTCCTCGGACTCGATCAACTCCGCCAGCAGCATCGAGCGATGTCTGCTCTCTCGTTCGATTCGAGTGGCCTGTGACGCAAGGTGGCCGGCGTAGGACAACGCGGCCACGCCCAGGGCATGGAGAACCGGCCGGTAGAGCCGCGCCGGAAGAAGATCCGTCACGGCGACCAACCACAGATTCGCCGGCGCCCGGCGATCGGTCTGAATGGGCTGCACCAGGACCATTCGCCCCGCCCCGTTCTCGAACATCCCGGCCATCGGCCGCATGACCGACATCGACCAGCGCCCTTCTGGCGTATTGGCCTCCCCGTGGCATTTCGAGTCGCCGGCAACCAGATGCCCTTCGCTGTCGACGAGCGCGACCGGAATACCGAGGAGCTGTCGCAACTTGTCGACCAGTTCGCCGGAATCGGTGGGCGGAGTGAGAAATCGCTCGATCGTCTCCCCGAGGACTCGAAGGGCGTGGATCTCCGGCGCCCGAACGAAGGGGTCACATCGCGCGATGATCCGATCGAGGTGTTGCGGAGGGACCGCGATCAATGGCATCGACAACGTATCGGCCAGTCGCTTGGTCGCCAGCGCCGCATCTCGTGTCGATGCCTCGGCGACTATTCCGGCGACCCCGGCACTGCGGGCAAGCCTGATGGCAAGATCGGTCGTCAGGTTGCTCAGGCCGATCGCTCCCCGGGTGAACACCACCAGCGAATCGGATTCGACGAAGTCGAGATCGTGTACATCGGTACACGGAAGCACGCGAGCCACCGACCGCCCCAGGCCGGATCGCCCGCCGACGACGTGATATTCGGGAAGAGCTCCATGTTCGAGCAGCTGCCCCACCGTGATCGGAGCGCCGTTCACAGGAGCGGCCCCCGTGCCGTGACACTGAAGCGAGCACTTGTGCTGGCGACATAAGTGAGTGGTGTGTCCGTGAACCGGGCAATGCCGACACCGGCCGGGTCTGCCCCCGCCCGTATTGCCGCGTCGACGGCCTCGGCCCGCGCGGCCCGGACAGCTTCGTCATAGGTGGAATCCGCGAATGTGAAGACGCGGTCGCTGATCCCGCCGACCTCGGCCGCGGCGGCTCCGGTGGCAGCCTCCCATCCGCCGAGACCGGAATCGATCACCGTCGGCAGCTCGGGGCCGAGGTCGTCAACCCTGTCGCCCTTTACCCGGATGACCGGAACCTCGCCCATCCACAGTCGTATTCGTTCGAGGCACTCGAGGATCCGAGTGTCGTTGTCGCCGGGCAGGGTCAGTACTCGAAGGTCAGCCAGGGCCGTGCGGACTCCGAAAATTGTTGTTCCCGAACGCCCCTGATCCGGGATTCCATCCGAAACAGTGAATACTTGCACAGCACTCCCGCGGGCATCGATAACAGCCATATCGGCGACTCCGAACTCGTGCGCGACGCCGTTCAGCGCACTTGCCAGAAGAGACCGATGTGACTTCAATGGATGCGCGATCAACTCGGTCGTGGATACGAGCGTGCCATTTCCGGTGACGAAATGGAGTTCTGTGTCCACTCCCCGCCTATTCAAAGCAGCCGAGAGCGCGTCGACTCTGCTCAAAGCATCCGGCACGAGCACAGCTTCGACGACAGCTGCATTCTCCCGCTCGATCAGGCCGATACCCGGAATTGTACTGCCCAACACCAGATGTGCGCGCGGACCCAAGACCTCGGCCACGATCTCGGCCGCCCGGATCTCGTGCTCGGGGGCCGACTGGGAATTGGTGCCCACGATTGCAACGGCACGAATTCCACCGCGCCGGCATCGGGATGCGAAACGGGCTACAGCATCGACATCCAGGGGGCACCGTGAACTTCCATCGAAATGGTGTCCGCCCGACACCACCGCTACGCATCCGGCTACCTGGCGTGCGAGCCGCGGCGGCCACCCGGCCAGTGGTGAGGCCGAGGTGCTCGACGGTGCGGCGATCCGGAGGACTCCTACCTTCTCGTCGGGCAGGCGGGTCTCGTCGAAGTCGTACAACCCGGCAACCATCACCCTGTCGATCCTGCCGTTGCAGATACGGTCGAGGATCTCCGGCAGGGCCTGCGAGGTAGGCCCCGCCGATGCGGCCCGGGAGACCACCGTTCCTCCGTCGTCGGTCGCGATCGCGGTTACGCTGTCTCCCAACGCTATCCCCACTGTGCATCCGGAAATCATCGGAGGCCCCCGGTTACCACGGCCGGCGGCAGCCCGAACTCTGCTGGGCCGATGATCCTTTTCGCTGCCGTGGTATGCCAACGATCATCGGCCGGAATCGACAGAACTCGGACCCGTTGCCCCGGGAGAACGTCCGGACTCTGAACGACGGCGCCGGTGTCGACGTCGATTACCGTGATGATGTCCGGAACCATAGCCGCCACAATGCCGTCCACCGTGGCTGCCACGTTCTCGCCTCTGTGGTCGAGGCGCAGAATACTCCCCCGAGTGGACTCGCCGAGCGCGGTGATCACCCCGCGCGGGATGTCGGCGGTGATGTCGTGATGGTCCTCTATGACGACACCCTCGAAGACAACGACCCCGCGACAGAATTGAAGGCACTCGTCGAATGCGGCGCTCTCACCGGACTGCATTCGCACGACCAGTTCACCCAGTGCCATACAGCGTGAGATGGAGCCGACGTCACCGAAGCTGCGGCAGATATCCGCATTCACCCGGTAGGCACTGACCAACGCGACCATTCCCATCTCGGCCAATGTGGCCCGGAGCAACCGGCCTCCTGCCCGATCGGTACCGGCCTGAATGATGCTGTAGGCGCCGAGCGCGTCGACCATCACGACCGGTGACATCGGCAGGCCGTTGAGGGCCAGCGACGTCATCTCGAGTGAAGGGAAGCAGTGCTGCATGATGTCGGCATCGACGCAGGGCAATCCCAGTTCAGCGGCGGCCGCCACCGGGAACACAGTATTGACCGGACCGATCTGAACCGGAAGGACAGCCGCACAGCTCGCGCCGCTCACGTCCTCGGCTGCTGCCCGCAATCGGTGGATCTGCTCGATACTGGGCAGCGATTCGACGACCGCGCTGGGCGGACCACCGATCACCACAGGTAGCAGTAGCGCCTCCGGCGGAAGTTCTTCCGGCCCGACGAGGGTGACCGCACCGTGCCGTGACAGTGCTTCCTGCGCTATGAGAACTGGATGGTATGGGGCGCCGCCACCTCCGGAGGCGAGAAAAGACGCCCCGAGCGCCAGCCTCTCGACGTCATTCGCACCGATGCTCTTGCTCATCACCGACCGCACTCCCTCGCACTCATGGCAACGAGTGCATTCTTCCGTCCGCTGCCCGGTCCATCGACGAACGAGTGCCGAATGTCGTGAGGATAGAGACAAAGGATTTGGCAATCGCGACCAAATCGTCGGTCATGACCCATTCGTCGGGGGTGTGCGCCTGACTCACGGACCCTGGGCCGTAGAGCACGGTCGGGATTCCGAGGCGATTGCGGAGAGTCCGTGCGTCACTGCCGAGGTACGAGCCCTGTACCTCGGCAGGGCTGCTGTTCCGGCCCGACGCGATATGCTGCAGATACCGGACGAAGGGCGCGTCGCGGCGGATCTCGGATGCCTCGACGAACAAGTACGGTTCGATTCGATAATCTATCTTCGGGCTCAATCGGTCGAGTTCGTCCGTGATGGATTTCAATACGTGCTCTCGAGAATCCCCCGGCAGCGTGCGTCGATCGATGCGTACGACGCATTCACTGGCTACCACGTTCGCCGAAGTGCCGCCCGAAATCGTCCCGGCATTGCACGACGGCCTACCGAGTAGAGGATGCCCCGGCTCACCGAAATCGGCGAGGTGCAACGCTGCGACGACACGCGCCGCATCCATGATCGCAGAGTGCCCGAGCGCCGGGTCACTTGCATGCGCAGCGCGGCCGTACACGAAGATATCCGCGACGAGGCACCCACGCTCGGCAATCCCGATCTGCATTTCGGTCGGCTCGGGAATGATGCAGGCATCGGCTTCGATCAACCCCGCGTCCGCCAGCGCCTCCGTGCCATGAGCGCCGCCCGTCTCCTCGTCGGCTACCAAGTGCAGCACGATATCGGAGTCGAGCCTTGCCCCCGCCTCGTTGCACACTGTGAGAGCTTCGATGACCGCGGCGATTCCTCCTTTCATGTCACACGCGCCGCGTCCGCGGACTCGGTCCTCCTCGACCACTCCGCCGAAGGGATCGACTTCCCATTCATCGCGGCGCGCCGGCACTACGTCGATATGACCGTTGAACATCAGGATCGGACGAGTACCATCGGCCGGACCCAGCTTGGCCACCAGGGACGGACGGCCCGGCGTGGTCTCGAATACCTCGACGGAACAGCCGGTTTCGACGAGTACATCTGTGAGTACCGGGATGATGCTCTGTTCGCCGCCGGGAGGGTTCGAGGTGTCACAACGGATCAAGCTCGCGGTGAGCTCTGCTACCCGGTGCGGCGAAACTCGTCGGTGGAGAACTTCGACGGATGTCGGAACTACCGGTTCGGTCATAGGTACTGCTCGGCTTCGTCGATGATCCCCGCGTCCCCCACGGAACGGAGAAACGGGCGCAGGTGTTCTGCACGGGAGAAGATTCCGGTGAACGCGTCCGCGGCTTCCCGGGTCCGTCCTGCCCTGGCCAGCAGCACCGCACGCCAGAAGGCGGCTTCGTTGTTGTCGGTGAGGACCGCCGCGGCCGCCGCCAGGCGCTCGAGCGAACTCTCGAGTTCACGCTCGGTGACATCGCGGAAGCCGCCGACCATGACCCGTGGGGCGAACATCACCGATCCGACCGCCTCGAACGCACGAACACGCGGCAGCAGCCGAGCCAGTTCTCCGACGGGATCGTCGTGATCGTCGACCCTGATGTCGATCAGTGTCTCCTGCCACGGCCGCGCCGACCGCGTCCCCGACACCACGCGAATGAACGCGGACTGGCTTCCTCGTGCGTCGCCACCAGCGCTTTCGCCGGCCTCGAGGGCCGCCAGGATCTTGTCGGCGAGTGCACCTCGGGCTTGCTCGTAGGCGGCCGACATCGCCTCCGGGACCCCGGGTGAGGCCAGCATGTTCCCCAGCACGGCTACACCGTCACCGATTCGCTGACCCGACGCGGGCACACATCTGTCGCCCGTGTGTGTGGCAACCGTGCCATCCGCGGCGACCACTGCCAGCTGGCGGTAGTCTCGCATTTCGTCGGAGCCCACCAGTTGGCGCAGCACGTCGACGCTGTCCTGACCGCGCCGCAGGCGCTCGAGTGCGAGTGGCCCGAAGTCGATGTTGACGAACGCCTGGGTCGCCACCGCGCCGACTCCGGGTTCGAGCCAGCCTGCCAGCCGTCCGACACCGAAGAAATGGGACTGCGCGCCCACGCCCAGTTGCCCGGTCCGGCTGTCACGCGCGACGATCGAATACGTCATAACTGCTCCCTCGCCCTCACCGCTGTCCCCAGAAGGCGTTCAGCCGTCGAAGCACCTCGTCGGGTGCCTCGATCATGGGCAGGTGGCCGACACCCTCGATCGTGTCGTGTGCCCCTCCCGTCACCTCGGCGAATTCGACCGACATCGCCACGGGACATGTCGGGTCGAAAGTCCCGGCGACCGCGAGAACGGGACATCGAACTCGTGCCGCGCGGTCTCGGATGTCGGCGCCGAACGCACCTCTCAAGATGTCGGCGACGACAGGAACCGGGCGAACTCCGATGACGTCCAGGGCACGCCCCAGCGACCGGGCGCCACGAAATTCCGGTCCCAGGACTTCGGGAGTGATCGTGGCGAAATACGCAGCCGATCCCGCTGCTTCCAACTCCCCGACCATCGCCTCGATCGCGTTATTGCCCACCTGCGTCCCGAGTGTGCTGCCGAATGCAGCAATACTCAGTGCCCGTTCGGGCTGTTCGACAGCCAGCGAGGCGCTGATGGTTCCACCGAGTGAGCCGCCGACGAAGTGTGCCGATCGAATACCGTGCGCATCCATTGCCGCGCGGACATCGGCAACCCAATCATCGACGGTGAACGGGCCGGACATGGTCGATGCGCCGTGGCCGCGAAGGTCGAGCGCCAGTGACGGCCGCCGGAGCTCGTCTCGCACGGCATCCCATACCGGGCCGGATGTGTTGATCGGATGGACGAAGACCACAGCCCCCTGGGCGGGCAGTGCGGCGCACGAAGGGTAGGTGAGAATGGTTCCCGCGGGCCCGTCGACCCGCACAGCCGGGCTGCCGGACATGGTGTTGCTATCGGCCGGCATTCATTCGTCCCCGTACTTGAGCGTGCCTTCGGGGGCGGCGGGGCTGCAGTGCATATGCCAAATAGTCCACCGGGGATTGCCGGCGTTGTCGTCCTTACGATAGATCTCCGTGTAGCGGAACGGCACTACGGTCGGAGCCCCGGACGCTTCCGTGAGCACGATCTGCGCGACCGCCTCCCCGGCGATCCAGGCCGTGTCGCCTTCGACGTGCACAACGATCGGGTCGGATTCCTCGATCGATGTGATCGTACTTCCGACTCGCTGGAGCCCTGCCCAGAGTTTCGCTTTATCGTGTACCCCGCGATAGGTGAGCCCGTTCAAATTATATTGGAGGTACGCCTCGCCCTCGGGAAACTGTTCGATCATCTTCTCGATCTGCAGTCCGATATTGGCCTGGAACCAGGCAGCGTGAACAGCTTCGATTTCTCGGGTCTCGTCGGTCGCAGTGGTCATCGGGCTTCTCCTCTTGTTCCTCGGATACGTTCGGTCGACGGTGTCGGGGCACACGCACTCCGGCGGGGCGGACGCTGCGCCGGGCCTCCCTCGGTTCAGGCAAGCGTCCGCTCGAGGGCGGAAAGGGTCCGGTCGGCACGGTCGGCCGGTATCGGCGAGATGACGACAGAATCGGCTCCCGCACCGAAGTACTGCCTGATCCGTTCGCGACAGCCCTCCACAGACCCCACGAAGGCCAGGGCATCGATCCACGACTCCGGCATCTCCGATGCCACAACCTCAGGGCCTCCACGGGAGAGCATGTCGCTGATCCGATCGTTCGCCCCGATCGCCCCGAAGAGCGGACAGGGACCGGTTGCCGCGATATAAAAGGCGAGGAGTTGGCGCATCTCCTGGCGCATCGCGGGAATATCGGATTCCTCGTCGGTCACGTTCGCCAGTAGAAGAACCGAAACCCCAAGGCGCTCTGCACGGCCGGCTTCGGATGCCGCCGTATCCAGCTTTGCCCTGGCAGCGGCCACATATTCGACAGGAGACAGGGCGCTCACGAGAAGGCCATCGGCCAGTTCGCCGGTGAGCGCGATTCCCTTGTCGCCCAATACGCCGGTGTACAGAGGGACGTGGGTGCCCGGCGCGTGCGTCAAGGCCACATCACGAAGAGTGAAAGCCTTGCCCTCCACGGACACCGACTCTCCACCGAGGAGCGCCCGGATCGAGGTCAGGGATTCACGCAGTGCCGCCATCGGAGACCGTGGCGTCAGCCCCATCTGTCCGATCCATGCCGGAATACCGTGCCCGATGCCCGGCAGGATCCGGTTCGGATAGGCTCGCGCCAAGGTGGCGATCTCCATCGCGGTGACAGCCGGATGCCGCACCGTCGACGCCATGACACCGATGCCGACCGGGATCTCCCGGGTGGCACTCAGCGCGATGGCGGCGCCGGACACACCTCCGAGAAAGAAGTAGTCCTCGGGGAGCCACAATTCGTGAAACCCCGTCCGTTCCGCGTTCCTCGAGATTTCCGCGATTCGCTCGGGCGGCGTACCGCTGGCCAGTAACAACCCGATTCGCTCGGCGAATGCCATGTCATCTCCTCAGCTCGTGCGGTGCGAGCTCATGTCGATTCTTTCTCGCCGCGGAAACAGCAATCCATCTCGGCACGGTGCACCTTTCACCCTCACCGATCGATTCCACGGCAGAAAGAGGGAATTACGGACAAGTTGTGGGCAATCCATAGTTGTTATCGAGTTCGAAGCCGACACATCGTGACGTTACGGCAGTGCGGTCCACCGATGTTTCAATATTCGACTCCGGCACCACTTTCGGCTCCGGTCTATGCACAGTAGGTCATGAGTGACGCATTTGACACTGTCATTTTCTTACATATTCCGCGGAGACCTGGGCACAGTGCCCAGCCCTGGCAGTCGGGGCCGAAGCGTCGGCCGGACGCCGACAACGAGCTGCCGGTTCCGCGCCACATGCAGGTAACGACCGAGTTCCGCAACGCCTTGGCAGCCACACGCAGAGGGTGTACGTTCCGTCCTCCCCGAGGGGACGCCGCGGCAGTACTGGGCGGTTTGCTGCACGAACCATGAGGTCGGAATACAGATGTGCGTGGATTCGAATTGTCCGATAGGAGTCTTCCGTGCTCCGAAATATTCACGATGAAGAACGGCGTCGGCCCGGATAAATAGGAAATCATCAACTGAAAATAATCCCGGACAATGCCGGACAACGCACGCGCCGGGCCGAGGCGATTTCCGTTGCAGACCCCGGAAAGCACAATCGACCGCTCCGCGAGGGAGCCGCGAACTAGGTCGCTGACGCAACCTTCGTGCTCTGTACCGACCCGTCCAAACCATTTTCACCGATGACTTCGTCGATTGCCACGGACAGATCACCCGGGTCGGAGGCCTCGCTCGCCCAGGCCACGTATCCATCCGGCCTGACAAGGACAGCGGTAACACTCCCCCATGCCCGACGGTCGTTGCCGCTGGACAGCGGAGCGCGGTGGATCGTCAACCGGCCGGCTTGCCGCGCCGCCTCGGCTTGTAGAGCCCGTGGTGCCGTGTGCCCTGCGGAGGTGAGATCGAGCAGCACGTACTTCGCTTCCGTCAACAGGCCGAAGAGCGTTTCATCGGAGTTCTCGAATGTCAGATCGGGAGCTCGACGACCCACGAGCATATGGGCATCTTGCCCAGCGGTTGCGTATCGCACCGATAGGCCGGAAAGCCTCTCGGCCAGAGCATTTTCCAAGGACGGCTGTTCGGCGATCAACTTGCTGAACAGCGAGCGGAGTTCCTTCCCCTCGACCGAGAACGCGGTCATCAGAGCCGTCTGGGCCTGGGTGTGCTCCAACAAGTCCTGTCCAACCGGATGACGCTCCTCGTGATATGAGTCGAGCAGCCCTTCCGGCGCCCACCCGTTGACCGTGGCCGCCAGCTTCCAGCCGAGATTCATCGCGTCTTGAATACCGATGTTCAATCCGACCCCGCCCGCCGGCATATGCTGATGGGCCGCGTCTCCAGCGAGCAGTACTCGCCCCTTCCGGTAGCATTCCGCCTGCCTACTGGTGTTGCTATAGCGCGAAAGCCAGGTCGGAGAGTGCATACCGAAGTCCGTCCCCATGATTGCCCGGGTCTTGGACTTCAGCTCCTCGAAGGTGAACTCCCCCGGCCAGTCGGTACGAACATCATCTGGGCACAGGCCGGCGAGACGGTGACGGCCATCCGGCAACCTGACGATCAGAACCGAACCGTCCAGCCCCCAACGACTGATGGCATGTTCCTCGGGCGGGTTGTCGAATATGACATCACCGAGCCACCCCAGGACCGTGAAATCCGTCCCCCGATAGTCGATGCCGGCGCATTGCCGAACCGTGCTTCGTGTTCCGTCGCAGCCGACAAGGTAATCCGCATCGACAGTGTAAGGACCCTCCGGTCCGTCAACAGTCACCGAGACACTTCCGGACTGTTCGACGAATCCCGTTACCTGGTGCCCACGCCGGACCTCGGCTCCGAGTTCGAGAGCGCGATGCTCCAGTATCTCCGTCGTTCGCGCCTGAAGTATCGCCAGAGTGAACGCGAACTCGGTATCCAGCGGTTCGAAATCCAGCCGGTCGTCGAGGATGGCGAAGTGCCCGCTCGGTATTCTTCCACCTTCCTCGAGGAATTGAGCGTGCATATCCCGCGACGCAAACACTTCCACAGTGCGGGGGTGGATGGTCAGAGCCCTCGAGTGCGGGGGAATCGTCAGGTTTTGCTCGAGCAGCAGCGTCGACACGCCGGCCAGTTGTAGTTCACAAGCCAGCCAGAATCCGGTCGGCCCACCCCCCGCGATCACGACTTGTCGGTTCACCGTGCCTCCTCATCCAATTATTGGTCAATGACCAAGCGATCTCAACAGTATTCTATGTCACTGACCAAGACGCAAGGGTTACGTCCACGACTCCGCACCGCAACGACCGCGGCCGTATACGGCCGGGCACACGGCAACGCCGGAAAGCCGTCCCGGAATATGCTTGATCAATGACCAACACGAAGGGGCGATCACCTGCAGGCATCGGACTCACACCTGATGACGTGGTCCGGGCCGCACTCGACGTGCTGGACGAGCAGGGACTCGACGCAGTATCCACCCGGGCAATCGCCGACCGGCTCGATGTGCGGATGAACACCGTGCTCTGGCATGTGAAAACCAAATCGAGACTTCTCGAATTGATGGCGGAGGCAATTCTCGGCGAGGTGAGCCTGACGAACCTCGACGGCACCGGGAAGGAGCAGGCGCGCGAGCTGATGCTGCGCTTGCGACAGACCCTGCTCAGTCACCGCGACGGCGCCCTCGTGGTGTCCGGTACCTTCTCGGCCGAACCCCGAACACTCAGGTTCGCAAACAGCCTGGTAACGGTTCTACTGGACGAGTCCGGCTCGAGGAAAGTGGCGGCGTGGTCGATGTGGGCCCTGTTCTACTTCACCCTCGGACTGGTGCAAGAAGAGCAGGCAGCACCTCTCTCGATCCATGATCGACTGCTCGACAAGGTGTCCCCCACAGAGTATCCAGCGCTCGCCGCAGTCCTCGACGATTACGAATCAGCCGCGTTCGATGACCGCTTCCGGTTCGGGATCGACGGAATCCTGTCTTCCCTGGATCACACGCGCCGGCAGACGCAGTAGATACTGCCAGCCGACCTCACCATTTAGGAGCCATCGGCAACGGTGCGATCCATCCCGCATCGCCACAGCCGATGTCGGGCGTCGTCGTCGAAACCATCCGGCCGGCCGACCCCGGAACGCCTACGAACCAGGAAAGGCGGACATATCTCCGGACGCCCCGGTTACACACCGACCGGGGCATTCGAAAGGCGACCTACACAGCGTCACCCGAACGCTCACAACGCCGCGACGACCTGGATCTCGACCAGAAACCCAGCAGCGAAAAGGGTTTCGACTCCAACCGCCGTACTGGCGGGCGGCAATACCCCGGCCGGCCGGGCAGCGGTCAGGGTTCGAATCAGTTCCTCCGCTCTGTCCGGCGAGTATCCGGCGAGATATACCGTCTCGCTCACAACCTTTCCCCTGGACGAACCCGCAGCTTCCAATACCGTGTCGATATTGGCGTAAGCGCGACGGAACTGAGCCTCCAGATCACCTTCGACCAAATTACCCTCGCTGTCCCAGGCAACCTGACCGGATGTGTAGACGAGACCCGCCGACTCGAGAACAACCCCATGCGAGGCGACACCCGGAAGCTTGGGGAGCCCCGGAGGGTTCACATACCGCACAGACACTTCAAATCTCCTTCACCAGACAGACTCGCGAACCCCAGCGCATAGCCTATCCTATAGACTGGAGTACATCCAGTGTATGAGTTCATCCCGTCCACGCCGCCCACGCCCATCATGTACCCGAAAGCCACATAGAATTAAGGGATGTCGAGGTCACGCTCCAATCTCCCCGGAGAAGATCGACCATGGGCCCTGCAACTCGGAGAGAGGCTCCGATCGGCAAGAATGTCACGCGGCCTCACCCTCGCTTCGATAGCCGCCGGCACAGGGATCTCCACATCCTTCCTGTCACTGCTCGAACAAGGCCGAACCGATATCAGCCTCGGGAGATTGCTGCCACTACTGGAGTTCTACGAGTTGAGCGCCTCGGAGATCCTCGACACCGCCCACACCGACCGGGACCTGGTCCGAAACGGCGACGCACCACTGCTGTTCACAATGGCAGACGGCATCGACGTCTACCTTGCCGCCCCGAGCCGAAACAGAACATTCCTTCCACTCATCGTCGAATACTCCGCCGGTACCCGCATGCAGCACTGGTCCGAACACGACGGTGAAGAGTTCCTGTTCGTCCTCGAAGGGAATCTGGAAATCGAGATTCGCGGAAGTTCGTCGATAATTCTGCAATCCGGGGATTCGTACTTCTTTCGAAGCGCTCATGCACATCGCGTCTCGGCCGCCGGGCACGAAGCAGCACGAGGACTGGTCATTACCACAGGAGAAGTTCCCGTTTAACCTGCACGAGCATTCTACGAGCCGATTGTTCTGCGACATTCACCTCGATCGCATATGCCATCAGGGCACAACCCACCGCGACTCCTCCGAAGACCCGGAAACCGACCCACGATAGCCGCCGGAACACCTCGATCCGCGAGACGCGCGCCGACAACAGCCCTGCGCCCGCAGGTTCCCGGAAACACTTGCACTTAGCCACGCCTAACCATACGCTACGAAACGGTATCGTTTCGATCGGAGGAAGAAGTGGCTACCCAGACCATGGGCACAAGACGGGAGATCAGCATGCTCGTCGTGCTGAGCCTATCGGTGTCGGCAGTTCTCCTGGGCACGACAATTCTCAATGTCGCCCTGCCGGAGCTGCGTATCGAGCTGGAGACGAACAACACCCAGCAACAGTGGATTCTTAATGCATACACCCTGACCTTTGCCGGTTTCCTCCTGGTCGCAGGGGCAATCGGTGACCGCTACGGGCTGCGCCGGACGCTGCTGAGCGGGCTCGCGGGGTTTTCGATCACCACTACGGTAGCGGCGTTCGCACAGGGGCCGGGTCTGCTGATCGTCATGCGCGGGCTCAGCGGTGTATTTGCCGCGGCGATCATGCCGATCAGTCTGGCAGTGATCGTGCGAACGTTCTCGAAGGAACGAGTACCGGGCGCTGTCGCGGCCTGGGCGGCCTCGTCGGGCCTCGCAATAGCTCTCGGGCCACTCCTGGGAGGAGCATTTCTCAGTGCTGGAATGTGGTGGGGTTCGGTGCTTCTAGTGGTGTCGGCCGGCGCATTCCTCGCCTTCCTCGGCGTGATTCTCACGGTCCCGGAAACCGGAAAGTCGCCCACATCCGGCCAAGCGCTGCGACTCGCACCGGTAGCGACATCGATCGCAGGTATTGCACTTCTGGTGTGGGGTGTGCTCCGTGGTGGTCAGGATTCGGAATGGCTCGCGGCCCACACGCTCCTGCCGATCATTACGGGCGTCATCGTCCTCGGGGGACTGGTTGCGGCCGAGACCCGACACAAGAACCCTCTGGTCGAAACCGAACTTTTCAAGCGCCCCCAGTTCACTTGCGCAGTTGTTGCCTTGACACTCGGCACATTCGCAGTTTATGGGTATCTGTACTTCACGACGTTCTACCTTCAAGTCCAACGAGGGTTCTCTCCGATCCAGACCGGATTACTGCTGATCCCTCTCTCTGCCGGAGTAGTCATCGGCGGACCCATATCCCGAAAAATCGCCGAAATCCTGGGAGCGCTGGAGACCATGGCGGCAGGAATGCTCCTGGTCGCCCTCTCGCTGGCCCTGCTGCTCACCCAGGACATGCGTTCGAATATCGCCTACTGGGAAATCCTGACCTTCACTACCGCCTTCGGCTTCGCGCTTGTTCTCGCACCCGGCACCACTGCTGCCATGGCCGGTGTGCCCGCAGCGCATGCTGGAGCAGGTTCCGCTCTCCTCAACACCTTCCGCCAACTCGGCAGTGCGCTCGGTGTCGCAGTACTGGGTTCGATCCTGTGGTCCAGGTACCAGAGTGGGGTCCGGCCCCAGCTGAGCGAGCTCAGTTGGCAGGAGAAAGATCTCGCGGGCAGCTCGCTGGCCGCGGCCCTCGAAGCTGGCGCCGGGCGACCGAGTGTTCTCGATGGTGCGAATCAGAGCTTCACCTCGGCGATGCATTTCGCTTCCGCAACAGCAGCTGGTGTTGCAGCGCTCGCGGCGATCGTCACGCTGACGTTCTCGATTGCTATCCGCCGTCGCGATCGACAGTCCGGAGCACTGATCGACGTAAACTCGCCGAGATGAACAGGAGTGCCTCAGATCTTGCCCGCATTCGACCGGCTGCATCCTCTCGGGGTGAACGGGCCGAACGTGCCATCGTCGAGGCGGTCCTCGACCTGCTCGACAACGAGAACGTCGAAAACCTCACCATGGACAAGATCGCAGCGGCCGCTCACGTGGGCAAGCCGACGATCTACCGCCGCTGGTCGTCGAAGGCAGAACTGGTCGCATACGCGCTGAACAGCCTTGTTCGAGAACCTCCACTCGCTGTCTCCACGGACCTCCGAGAAACTCTGGTGGCCGCCCTGTCCGAGCTTCGGGAACGACTGACCGACACCCGCCACGGGCGGGTCTGGCGGAAACTCCTGGGCTCGCAGGAACAGTATCGCGACGCGCTGGATGTCTATCTGTACAGATACCTGATACCGCGCAAGCAAGAGTTGGTGGCCGAGGTACAGCGACACATGCGGACCGACGACACATCGGCGGAGGTATTGGTGGAGGTTATCGTCAACGCTGTACTCGGCTCTGTGATGTTACCTGGACCGCTGTCCAGCAGCGCAGACCCTGGGGTCATCGTCGATACCTTCTTGCAGGCCCGTCGGCCGGTCCTGGAATAGCGAGACTTCGACGCGGCAGCAACCTCTTCGGTCAGCCACTGCCGACGCTGAAACGTTCAATACACCACCACCGGAAGCGACGGGGGGGCCGGTGGGGCCGCCCCCCCCCGCCACCCCGGAGGGGGGCCGCCCCCCCCCGGTTTTATATTTGGCGGATAACATATAAAAGGGGGCAAATATAAGGGCCCGCGGTTAAGCCGGCCCCCCCCACCCACCCCGAAGGTGAGCCGCCCCCCCCGGTATTATTTAAAAAAGGAAAAAAAAAAAAAAGGCCGAAAAAAATGGCCCACAAAAAACACCGAACGCAGA
>NZ_JARWNW010000255.1 GCF_029868325.1 Nocardia carnea | reverse complement strand
AACCGAATGATCGACGGGTCCGGTGCGCAGAGCACCCGGCCCCGCGCTCATTACCCCCCACCCCCCCGGGCCCGCGGTTAGGGGGGGCCCCCGGGGGCGGGCCCGCCCCCCCGACTACGCGACAACAGCGCAGGCACTGCACCTGTTCTGAATCAGGTGCGGCGCCCGCGCTGTTGTCGTCGTGGTACGGATATTTGGATACCGCCCGAATAGCCTCCGGCGGTGGTGGCTCGACCCACCGCCGGAGGCGCCCACATCAGTTGCCCGGCAACGGTGCCGGAGCCGGCCGACCTTCCGGGGCCGCCGGAGCGGGGCCGCCCGGTGCCGGAGCACCCGGTGCGGCCTGGGCCGGATCGCCGCCCACGCCCGCCAGCATGGCCAGATCCCACTGGTTGACGATCCAGCGGTCGCCGTCCTTCTCCAGCCCCGCGACCACCGCGATATCCTGCCGCTTCGGTTCGGGTGTCACGGCATTCGTCTTCATCAGGCCGATATTGACCAGGACCTTGGCGCTTTCCTCGTCACCGGACTGGAAGCCGCAACTCGCTTCGTCGACCCAGGATTTCACCTTGGATTCGGTGAGCAACTGGCGCAGCACATCCCAGTTCTGCTCCACCGAGCCCACGACATCAGCGGTGGCACCGTCTTTCATGGCCCGCATGAAACCGTCGAGGTCGCCCTCGAAATCGTAGGTGTTGGTCGCCCGGGCGAAATCGCAGGCCGTCCGGGTGGATTCGTCCTGCGCGGCGAGTTCGCCGTTGTTCTGCTGGTAGGCGCGGAAGTACAGCACCCCGGCAGCGACCAGCGCCACCAGCACCACGCCGGTGACGAAGGCGATCACCACCGGGAGCAGCCCGGATTTGCCGTCGGTGTCCTGCGCTGCCGCGGTCTCGTTCTTCGCCATAGCTTCGAGTCCTAACTTCTGATTCGTCTCGCGGCCGGGAGCTACTGCTGCATCATCGGCGTATCGAAATTCGCCACCATCCAGCGACCGTCGACCTTCTCCATATCGACATTGGCCGCCACCTTGACCCGGCCGGGCGCCTGCTGCTGCGGGCCGCCGGCGGTGGTGAACTGCTGGTCGATCACCAGCACCACGCGTGCTTTGTCGCCGTCGCCGGATTCGTAACCGCACTGCACTTCGGCGGCGGTGGAGTTCACCTGGGTCTCGGCGAACCGGGCCCTCAGATCGGGGCCGATCTGCGACACCAGTTTCTTCCATTCACCGGTCGCGTTCTGATCCAGTCGTGAGACGTAGTCGTCGGCCTTGTCGCCGGTATAGGTGGCGAAGCTGTTCCCGAAATCGCAGGCGGCCTTGGTGGCCGCGGCACGCCGGTCCAGTTCGGCCTGGCGATCATTCGCGAGATAGAAGAAAACACCGACCGCGACCAGGGCCGCGATCACCAGCACGGCCGCGCCGACCAGCACCGGCAGCGGGAACCGCGAGCGCAGACCGGAAGCCTTCTTCGCCTCGGCGCCGGTGTCCGGTTCGCCGGCACCGGACTGCTGCGCCTGCTTTGCGGTATCTTCGCTGCCCGGTTCGGCCGCTTCGCCGGCCGCGGATTTCCCGAGCGCGACCGTCGGTTCGGCGGCGGATTCTTTCCCGAGTACCACCGTCTCATCGGAATCGGCCGGTTCACTCGTTCCGCCGTCGGCCGATTCCGGGCGGTCGATCTTCGCCGTGGCGTCCGCGTCCGCGGATTTGCCGATCTTCGCCGTGGCATCGGGGTCGGCGGGCTTCTCGGCCTTCACCGTGGCGTCGGGGTCGGCGGATTTCCCGGCCTTCACCGTGGCGTCGGGATCGGATTTCCCGGCCTTCTCCGTAGCGTCCGAAGCTGCGGGCTCCTCGGCTGCCTTATCCGCAGATTCGGCCGAACCGGCCGAATCTGCCGCCGCGGCGCTGCCGGTCGATGAACTGCCGGAGGTGGTGGTGTGCTCAGCCGCGTCGTCCGCCGGCACACCAGTGCCTTCCGGCTCCAAGGGGTCGGAGCTGGGTTTTTTCGAGGACATCTGTACTGTTCACACCTTCCCGGCGCCTCTCTGCGGACGCGCCGTAATCTACCGGCCGGAAAACGAGCGCCGGGTGTGGCGGGCATCTCTGCGAGAGTATGCACCGTCGCACCCGGCAGGGGACGACCGGTCTCCTGCTACCGCACGGGCGGCAGCGTACGTTCGTTCGGATCCACACCCGGCGGGATGTGCGCGCCGTTGTTCGGCACATTCGGTCGCGGTGCGTTGGCCGCGCCGCGGATCTGCTGGCCGGGCGGGGGATTGTCACAGTAATTCCACTTCGGCAGCGTGCCGTCCTGGACGACCTGGGTTTTCACCGGAGTGGACTGGTACTGGCAGTAGGGCCGGAACCAGATATCGAGCATGGCGTGGAATTCGTTGTCATGGGCGGGTACGCCCAATGCCGCGCCACCGAGTTCGAGCGCGGGGAACAGCGCCGCCAGCGCCGGCTGCCGCAGTTGCGCCGCACGGGTGACGGCGACGAAGTTGTTCAGCAGCGTGGTGATCGGATCGCTGGTGGCATCCAGCGTCGCGGTCACGCTCGCGAACTGTCCGGGCGCCTGGTCCAGCACCTTCACCAGCTCGGCGTTCGCCTTGTTGAACTGGTCGAACAGTACCTGCGAGTTCGCGGTCAGGGTACCCAGGTCCGGCTGGGCCTGGGAGGTGGTCGCGGCGATGGTCCGCAGATTCGCGATCAGATTGGTGGTCTGTGGCAGCAGATTCTCCAGCCCGGCCGAGACCAGGCTGACGCCTTCGATCAGCGAACGCAGCTGATCGGGTCCACCGCTGAGCGCGATATCGAGTTCGTTCAGGATCACCGAGAAATGCTCCGGGTTCACCTGCGCGATGAGGTCGCTGGAGTTCTCCAGAACCGAGGAGATCGGGACCGGGGTACTGACCCGCTCGGGGTCGAAGGTGATCTCCGAACCATCGGTCAGGAACGGCCCCTGGTTCCCGGCGGGCCGGAAATCGATGTACTGCTCGCCGGCACCGGACAGGGCCTGCACCGCAACCTTCGTATCCACCGGGATATCCCATTTGGATTCGATCTCGGCTTCGGCCTGGATTCCGGCGCCGTTGCCGACGAGTTCGAGGCTGCTCACCTCGCCGACGCGGTAGCCGCGCAGCGTGACGTCGTTACCTTCTTGCAGGCCACCGGACCGGTCCAGGTTCACGATGACGGTGTAGGTGCTGCGCAGCGGGTTCACCCGCATGACGTTGACCATCAGATAGGTTCCGCCGATGAGCAGCGCCAGGAGGATACCGAGGTTCGACCACAGGATTTTGTTCTTCAGCATCACTGGCCTCCCACACGCTGCTGGACGACCTGGAGGATCTGGATCAGGCTGCCCGCGAAATCCTGTAGATCGCGCACGTCGTAGAAGTGGCTCGTGCCCGGTGCGGTGAGCATCGCGATATCGAGATTGGTGACATTGACCTGAGCGGCGAGGCTGCTGCCGCGGAAGGTGGCATCGACGGGACCGCGCAGTTCGTGCAGGATATCCAGCAGTGCACCGAACTTGTCCCCGGTGGCCGCGAGCGCCGCCATCAGGCTGTTCAGATTGTCGAGGGTGCCCGCCAGATCGCCGCCGGAGGTGTTCGCGTAATCCCCGAGCGCGGCGCTCGTGGTGGAGATCTTGCTCAGCAGATCACCCAGCGCCCGGTTGTTCTCGGCGACCGCGCCGATCATATCCGGCAGCGTATCGGCGACCTGGCCGAGTTCGTTGCGGCGGCTTTCGAGAGTGCCCGCCAGCACGCTGAATTCGCCGAGCACACTGTCGATTCGCGCGGAGTTCGCGTTGATACTGGAAACCACGCCGGTGATCTCGTTGACCAGATGCACCAGCTGGTCACTGCGCCCGCCGACGATGGAATCGAGTTCGGTGCCCAGCCGGGTGAGGTGGGCGATACCGCCGCCGTTGAACATCAGCGATACCGACAGCAGCAGCTCCTCCACCGTGGCGCCGGCCGAGGTCTGCTCGATGGGCAGGGTATCGCCGTCCTCGAGCAGGGCCGTGCCGGGTTCGGTCTGCGGTTTGGCGACCGCGATGAAGACATCGCCGAGTGGGGTCGCCTGGCGCAGTTCGGCGGTGGTCCCGATCGGGAGTTCGATATCCTTGCGAATCTCCATATCGACGATCGCCTGGAAATTCTTGGTTTCGATATTGGTGACCACGCCGACATCGGAACCGCCGACCTTCACCTTGGCCTGGTCGGGCAGGTTCAGCGCATTGTCGAATACCGCCCGCAGCCCGAGGGTTTCCCCGCTCGCGCCGGGCTTCGGCAGCGGAATATCCTCCACCGTCAGGCCGCAACCGGAGGCCAGCGCCACCGTACCGGCCGCCACCACGACGGCTACGGTGCGGCGGGCGCGTCGGATTGTTCGTATCATTTCGTCAGTCCCAGCAGTGCGGCGGTGAGTCCGAAGTCCGGTCCGAAATCTTCGGGCCGGCCGGTCCGGCAGCCGTCGGATCGCATCTGAATCCGTTCGCAGAACAGGCTCACGAGTTCACCGCCCGCGAGGTTGGTGCCGATCAGCGCGTGCAACCGGACGTAGCCCTGCTCGTAGTTCATCGAGCGGTGGATGTTCTGCAGCAGCATCGGCGCGACGTCGACCACCTCGGTGACGCCGTGCGCGTTCTGCCGCAGCTGCTCGATCACGGTATTCATCCGGGTCAGCGTGTCTACCAGCTGATCCTGATGCTGCCCGAAGACCGAACTGGTGTTGTTCAGGAAGTCGTAGAGCTGCTGCAACGTGGCCTGCAGACCGGGTGCCTGCTCGGCCAGCATGGTCGTCATCTGGGTGGCCTGGTTGCTGAAATCGCGGACGGCCTGGTCGTTCTCGGCCAGCATCGTGGTCAGCTCGTTGAGCTTGGTGATGATGTTGGCGATGGCGCCCTTGTTGTCGACACCGACCTTCAGCGCACTGGACAGCGCGTTGAGGGTATCGCGCATCTTCTCGCCCTGGCCGTTGAGCATCGGGTACAGCACCCGGCCCGACAGCGGGCCGATACCCTCCTGCCCCTCCTGCGGTTTCAGTGCGTCGGCGAACTGGTCGATGGTTTTGAGCATCGTGTCCAGCTCCACCGGCACATCGGTCTTCTCCAGCGGCAGATGGTCGCCGTCTTCGAGTGTTTCGCCCTCGACATAGCGCGGCGTGAACTCGATATGCCGGTTGGTGACGATCGACGGAGAGATCACCACGGCCTTGGCGGATTTCGGGATCTCCACATCGCCGTCGATGCTCATATGGACTTCCACGAGATCACCGTGCGGAATGATCTTGTCGACCTTGCCGACCTCGAGCCCGAGCACGGTGATCGGGTTGCCCTCGTACATACCGGCGATGTTCTCGAAATCCGCGGTGATCTTCATATCGCCGCCGACCACGCTGTTCACCATCGAACAGCTGCCCAGCGCCAGCGCCGACGCGCCGATGACCAGTGTTTTCGCGGCCTTCTTCACGAGGTCGATGTTCAACGGATTCATCCCTGGCACCCCTCGGCGACTTGGGCGAAGCACAACCAGTTGTCCGGGAACAGCCACGGGATGCCGACCTCGGCGTAGTTGCCGTTACCCCAGGCGTTGGCCAGGTAGCGCACCGACGGCGGCATGATCGAGAGCAACCGGTCGAGGTTGTCCTTGTTCTTCTGCAGGCCCGCGGCCATGGTGTTGAGCTGATCGAGCGTGGTGGTGAACTGGTTGTTGTTCTGTGCGCCGATCGCCTGCAGCTGCGCGGTCAGGGTGGCCACATTGTCCAGCAGGGTCCGCAGCAGTTGCTGGCGTTCCACCACCCGCGAGGCGATCGCCTCACCCTGGGTGATGATCAGCAGGGCACTGTTGCGGTTGTCGGCCAGGATGGTGGTCACCCGGTCGAGGTCCTTCAGCAGCTGCTCGACATCGTCCTTGCGGCTGTCGATCACCTTGGCCAGGGCGCCGATGCTGTCCAGCGACTGGGCGACCAGCTCCGGGGAGCCCTCCAGTTGTTCGTTGAACAGGTTCAGCGATTCGGCGAGTTTGCCGGGGTCGAGCTCCTGGAATTCCGGGGTGCCCTTGTCGACCACATCGGCGAGATCGTAGGGGACCGCGGTATTGGTCTTCGGGATGCGGTTATCGGGCAGGCCCGTGCCGTCACCGGGCTGGAGGTCGACGTAGCGGGCGCCGAGCAGGGTGGCCATCTTGATGGCCGCCCGCGCATCGGGTCCGAGTTCCACATCATTGGAGACCTGGAGGGTGAGCAGAACGTGGTCGCCCTCGAGTTCGGCGCCCGATACCCGGCCCATCGGCACACCGGCCACGTTGACCTTGTCGCCGACGGAGATACCCGCGGATTGGACGAACTCGGCCTTGATCGACTGCTCGCCGATACCGAGGTTACGGAAGCCACTGGACACCAGAACCAGTACGGCGACCACGATGACGCCGATGATGCCGAGCCCGAAGTAGCGGTTGTTGTTGAACCAGGTTTTGAATTTGGTCATCATGGCCGGCACACCGCCGATTGCGAATTGCCGCCGATCTGCGAGAACAGACCGCGGGGGAACAGGACTCCGTACAGCGAGACATCCAGCCGGCAGATATACGCGTTCGCGTAGGCGCCTTCGGAGGTGAATCGTCCCGCGTCGGCGAGGATGGCGGGCAGGTCGATCGCGGCCTGATCCAGTTTGGCGCCATTGGCCAGGAACAGGGTCAGCGCGTCACGTGTCGAATTCTGGACCGCCTCCAGTTTGGGCTGGATATTGCCCACCATTCCGACGAGCGCGGTGGTGGCACCCGCGATCTGTTCGGTCGAGGAGAGCAGCGATTGGCCCTGCTCGTACAGACCGCCGATCAGCGCCCTCGTCTGGGTTATCAGCGTCTCCAATTCGCCCCCTCGTTTGGCCAGGCCCGCCATCACACCGCTGAGGTTGGTGATCACATCGCTGAGAATGGCGTCACGCCGCTGGAAATCAGTGGCCATGGTGGCCGCCTGGGTGATGAAGGAACTCAACGAGACCCGGTCACCCTGCAGGGCGAGGATGAAGGTCTCCGAGAGCCGGTTCACCTGTTCGGGTTCGAGCACCTCGAACAGCGGCTGGAAACCGTTGAGCAACGCCGAGATATCGAAGGACGGCTCGGTGCGATCGACGGGAATGGTGGCGTCCTCCGGCAGCTCGGTCGTATCCCCGCCGGAGCCGGGCGCCAGCGCCACGTAGCGCTGGCCGATCAGGTTCTGGTACCGCACCAGCGCTTTGGTGTTACCGAACAGGGTCTGATCGTCCTGGACGATGAAGCTGACCTCGGCCTTCGACTCGCCGGTCAGTTCGATCTTCTCGACCTTCCCGACGCGCACGCCCGCCATCCGGACATCGTCGCCCTCACGCAGGCCCAGCACATCGGTGAAGACCGCGGAATACGATTTCGTACCACCGTCCACGGTGCGGGCCAGCGTATTCCACACGAGTACGGTGACCAGCACCGATACCACTGCGAACAGGCCGAAGCCGATCAGCGGTTTCCGGACGCCCTTCACGCGGACGCCTCCTCGGTCACTCGCAAGGTTCCGCCTTCGAGAATCGAACTCAACATCAGGTACTCCACTGAGGTGGGCTGCCGGCCGAGCAGCGCCGCCACCGCCGCATCGCCCTCATAAGAGGCGATCGGCCGGGCCGCGGGAGCGGCACCGTTGCCGCTGTCCGCCGCCGGTGCGGCCGCACCGGGTTCGGCCGGCGGGGCCGGCGGCTGGTCACCGGGCTGGGCGGCCGGCGCGGGGGCCGGTGCACCGGGCAGGCCCGGAAGCTGCGGCAGACCCTGCGGGAACAAACCCTCCAGCGGCGTACCGGCGAACGGGTTGTTCGCAGGCGGTGCCGCCGGGGCGGGGACGCCGACCTCGCTGGTGACACCGGGGATCGGCGGCAGACCGGGGATCGGCGGCAGCACCGGCAGGCCGTCGGCGGCGGGCAGCCGGCGCGGTTTCATCTGCTCGGGCAGGTATCCGGGATCGGCCACGGCGGGCGCGGTGAAACAACTCGGTCCGGCGAGGTCGCCGTAGCGGGGGCAGTCCGCGACGGTGTTCGGATTGAACGGCGTGAACGAAACACCAGCGTTCCACACCATCTGCTGCTGCGGACCCCAGGTGAACGTCGTGCGCAGGTTGCGTGCCGAGGTGTTCAGATTGCTGATCGCATTGGTGATGGAGGCGGGGTTCGCGGCCAGCGCACCGAAGGTCTGGTTCAGTCCGACGGTCAGCTCTTTACCGGTATTCGGGTTCCGCGCGAACAGATCGTTGACCTGATCCACCATGCCACCGGCACCGGAGATCACATCGACCAGTTGCTCGCGCCGGTCGGCGATAGTCTTCGCCGTCTGCACCGAGGAGGCCAGGACGTCCATCAGTTCCGGTGCCGACTCGTTGAGCGCATGCGTCGAATCCGCGAAATCCTGCAGGAAGACACCGAGGTCCGGAATCGATTCGTCCACCGAGGTCAGCCAGTGGTCGATCCGCTCGATGGTCGATCCGGGCGCCCGGCCGCTACCGTCGAGGGCATAGGAGAGAGTGCCCAGGACACGGCCGAACTGCATCGGATCGATCCGGTCGAGAATGTTCTGGACGGTGGTCAGCGTGTCCTGCAGGGCGATGGTGCCCTGGCTCTTGTCCTCCGGGATCTGCGAGCCCTCTTCGAGGTGAGCCTCGGCAGGACCGTTGTAGAGGAACTCCACGGAGGTGACGGCGAACAGGTTGCTGGGCACCACCCGGGCGGTGACGTTGGCCGGGATCTGGTCGACGAACTCGGGCTTCAGCTCGATATTCACCTGCTGGAGTTCGCCCTGAGCGGCCACCGACACCGTCTCGACCGCACCCACCAGGACGCCGCGGAACTTCACATCCGCTTTCTGCGGCAGTCCGTCACCGGTGGTGGTCAGGTTCGCGGTGACCCGCACCTTCTCCACGAAATAGCCCTGGTAGCGGGCCATCAGGAAGCCCAGCACCACGACGAAGACAACCAGGCCGCATACGCCGGCGATGAGCAATTGCTTCATCGTGGGCCCGCGCCCACTCGGATCGATGATCATTGCACTACCCCGAGATCCGGATACCGGGGTCGACACCCCAGATGGCCAAGGTCATGAAGAGGTCGACGAAAACGACCACGATGATGCACATCTTGATCGCGCGACCGGCCGCCACACCTACGCCCTCGGGGCCACCGGAAGCGAAAAAGCCGTAGTAGCACTGGATGAACGTGGTGATAGCGACGAAGAGTATTGCTTTGAGCAGCGAATACAGGACATCTGTCGGGATCAGGAACTGATAGAAGTAATGCTGATATGTACCACTGGCGGTATCACCGATCACCTGCACCGTGAGGGAGCAGGAAATGTAGGCCATCGCGAGACCCAGGCAGTACAGCGGCAGGATGGTGATCATCGCGGCGATCATCCGGGTACTCACCAGGTAGGGCAGTGGCCGGATCGCAATCGATTCCAGCGCATCGATCTCTTCGGAGATCCGCATCGCGCCGAGTTGCGCGGTGAATCGACAGCCTGCCTGGGCCGCGAAGGCCAGCGCGGCGAGCAGGGGACCCAATTCGCGTGTCGTGCCGAATGCGGAGATCGCGCCGGTCAGCGGGCTCAGGCCGAGCAGGTCGAGCGAGGTGTAGCCCTGCAGGCCGACCGTGATACCACCGAACGCGCTCAGAATGAGCACCACGCCGATGGTTCCACCACCGACGATGAGGTTTCCGTTACCCCAGGTGACATCGGACAGCAGCCGCCATACTTCCTTCGGATACTGCTTGAACGCCAGCGGCATGGAACCGATGGACCGCAGGAAGAAGAAAACCTGGTGTCCGAGCCGCGCGAGCATATCGACCGGAGCACCGGCCGTTTTACGCAGCTGCTGAAGAGGTTTCAGCAGCGGAGGTACATAGGTTGCGGACACCGGTTCACACCACCTGAGGTGGGAACAAGGTGTTGTACACCTGGGTGAAGATCACATTCACTCCGAACAACATCACCGCGGACATGACAACGGCGGTATTCACCGAGTTGGCGACACCACCCGGACCACCGCGGGTATTCAATCCGGTATCACAGGCAATGATTGCCGCGAGCAGACCGAACAGCAGCGATTTCAGTAGAGCGACAAGCAGATCGAGCGAAATTGCGAACGATGCGAAGGTCGAGATATATGAACCCGGGGTGCCGCCCTGGACGAAAATATTGAAAATGTAGCCGGTCAAGAATCCGACGAAGACAACGAAACCACAGAGGAGCACGCTGACGACCATTGCCGCGCCGAGACGAGGCGCGACCAGTCGGCGCAGTGGATCGACACCCATGACTTTCATGGCGTCGATTTCCTCGCGAATGGTCCGGGATCCGAGGTCGGCGCAGATGGCCGAACCGACGGCGCCGGCGATCATCAAAACGGTAACCAGTGGCGCACCCTGCTGAATGATGCCCAGACCGTTGGCCGCGCCGATGAACGAGGTGGCGCCGACCTGCTGCGCAACCGATCCGACCTGGATGGATACGATGACGCCGATCGGAATGGCGACCAGCAGGGTGGGTGCGGCGGCCACATTGGCCATGAACGCACACTGCCGGATGAACTCCGCGAGCGGGAAACGGCCGCGGAAGATACTGACCACGAGCTCGGTAACGGCCTCGACACCCATCGTCATCTGACGGCCGAGGGTCTCCAAAGAACGCCTGGGGTGGTCGCGCCAATAGTCCCGCGTCCACTCGACCGCTCCGCTCAACCGAGAACCTGTTGGTGGACTCTTGGTCGACTGCACTGACTAACCCCTCTCGACGTCGGTTACCTACCCCGACGACTGGTTTGCTTGAGGCACCTTACTACGTAGTAGTGCGGAACACACCTTAGACGGGTGAGGGCTGTCACAGACGTTCATCACTCCGTGGCGTGACCATCGAGTTATCCAGCACTTCTTGGTACGTATCCCAATGGGAGTTCCGCGATTCTGGAGGAACATACAGCTGACCGGCGGATAAAGCGCGCCAGTGGCGTAGATCAGCAGAGAATGGCCGTTCACATAAATAACGGATGATTTTCCTGAAAATTACCGATTCGCGGCAACATGGAGATTCGACCGTTACTCGACGCGCGTAGCAGGAACGGGGGCAATTAATAGCGTTGAGCTATTCTTCCGAAGGTATCGTGGCCGGAGTTTCGCGCAGTCTCCGCCGAACACGGCGTTCACCGGCCGAATGCTCGACCGAACAGCCGAATTACCCAGGGACACAAGGTAACCCGCGGGTAGCGGTGTCTCGGGGCGCGCGTCGCGGCCGTTGCTGCCACGATGAGGTGCCACACATTGATATCGTGCGGGCTTCGAGGTCTGGAGGGATATGTTCAGGAAACTAGCCCAGGCGGCCGGTGCCGTCTTCGCCGTCGCCCTGAGTGCGGCACTACTCGGACCGGGGACGGCGGCAGCCGATCCCGGCCGGCCGGTACTCGGCGGCGGATCAGGGCTGATCGTCTCTTCGGAGCCGGGTCATATGTCCGATATGGCGATTCAGTGCACGCTCACCACGATCGGCCACGACGGAGCCGGCCGCCTGGTCGGGCTCACCGCGGGACACTGTGGAACACCCGGGCACGAGGTCTATTCCGAACAGGATCCGGGTGCGGGAACGCTCGGGCGGTTCGTGTACTCGAACCAGGAACTCGACTATGCGGTGCTGCAGTTCGACCCGGGCCGGGTCACTCCCGTCAACCGGGTCGGCAACCTCAGCATCACCGGCGTCGGCGGGCCCGCACAGTTCCCGAATATCGTCTGCAAGGAAGGCCGCACCACGGGCAACACCTGCGGTATCGCCTACGGCGATATCTTCGCCAGCAGTATCGAGACCTGGTCGCAGATGTGCGTGATGGAAGGCGATTCCGGCGCGCCGGTCGTCGTCGGCTCGACACTGGTCGGCATGGTCAACGCCTATCTCGCCATCGCCTGCTTCGGCCCCGAGGTGGGTACCAACATGTCCACCATCATGGGCGATATCGACAACCGGGCGGGTGTCGGTTCGGGCTTCCGGCCCATCTGACACCGGATCCTCCGGTACCGGAAAACGAGCGGGCCCGCGGGCCCGCTCGTTTTTTCGTACCCGGCGAACCCTCAGAGCTCCTCGACGCACACCACGAAGCGGCGTTCGGAATACACGTAGCCGCTGCTGCCGGCCCCGCAGGCGTTGACATCGTCGGCGTTCTGTTCGATGGCGACCACCTTCACCCCGTCCACCGCAGTGGTTTCGGTGCAATCGATACGCTCCGGCCCGGTGCTACCGCTGCCCACATCCATACAGCCGCCGATCACCCAGTCGATATCCAGGCACAGGGCGCCCGTCTCGATCCCGTTGCGGCTTTCGGCGTAGAAGTTGTCGGCGTCGCCGACGCAGTCGCTGCTGCGCGCGGCCTTCCCGATCACCCGGTAGTTCGAGGTGGCGGTACCGCAGGACGCCTCTTCGATCTCGGCGTCGGTAGTGGTGCCACCGAGCAGTACGCAATCGCCGACCTCGGCATCGAAGCCGGCGATACCGTCTTCGTCGGTTTCGGTGGTGGTCGGTGCGGTGGTTGTGGTGGTGGTTGTTGTTGTCCGATCACCGGCATCGGGGGTGGTCGTCACATCCACAGCGTCCACGGTCCCGGTTTCGGTCGCCGGTAGCGCCCGGCCCTCGATGGTGGAGCTACAGCCCGCCACCGCTATCGAGGCCGCCATACCGGCGAGCGCCACCACCCATCGAGACGAAGTCCATCCTGACACGCACAGTCCTCCCGCTGCGACGCCGAACTCTTCCCCCGTCGAATCCGAACCTCACTACAGCCTTGCTTGGCACAACACGCCATGAATACACCATGGCGGCGCGAGCGTCGACTCGGTGAGACCTCGCACCACCGGGGAGCGAACCGGGGACGCCGACCGTATCTCGTCACCGCCGGGTCCACGTGACATATGTCATCGACAGGTTTGACCGCCGATACCTCCGTTTCCGGCCATATGGCGGTCGATGGCGGAAAAAGGCGCGGGTAGCGGGCGTTCCCGGGTAGCGATCGATCCCACCACGGGGCACAAGTGGTTCACACCACCGGTCATGCATAACAGCTATGTAACGGAATCGAGGGTTGGTCACGAAGAGATGAAGGCAGTAGGAAGGAGCTCGGAGCGGAGGCGCACCAGCATGGATGGAACGACTTCCGCGATGCTCCACCGCCCGTCGGGACCGCTCCACAACTCCACGTACCGGTGCGCCACCGGCCGCCGTACGCTCCAGAGTCGAATGGACGGACGAACACTCTTATGCATGTCACCGAGAACACCGGGCCGCTGCCGACCACTCGCCGGGTTGCGCGCCGGCTCCGCCAGGGTGTCCTGTTGACGGCCGCGATCGCGACCGCCACCACCGTGGCCACCGCGCCCGCCTACGCACTGCCGGAACTGCCCACCGGTTCGGCCGCCGGGGCCGTCGAGCCCGCCCCACCCGCGGCGAACTTCGCGCCGCCGGCGATCAACCCCTCCGAGGGCGAACAGGTCGGTATCGCACAGCCGATCATCATCAACTTCAAGGAGCCGATCACCGATCGCGCCGCGGCCGAACGGGCCATCAAGATCACCCCGTCGACCGAGGTATCCGGAAACTTCTACTGGTGGAGCGATAAGCAGGTGCGCTGGCGGCCCACCGAGTTCTGGCCCGCACAGACCGATGTGGTGGTGGAGGCCGGCGGTAGCCGCAGTGCCTTCCACATCGGCGACGCCGTGATCGCCACCGCCGACGACAACACCAAGACCATCACCGTCACCCGCAACGGCGAAGTTGTGCGGACCATGCCCACCTCGATGGGCAAAACCGGCCACGAAACCCCCAACGGCACCTACATCGTGGGTGAACAGCGGCGCGAGATGGTCATGGACTCCTCCACCTACGGTGTGCCGATCGACGACCCCGAGGGCTACAAACTCGACGTCGAATACGCGACCCGCATCTCCAACAGCGGAATCTTCGTGCACGCCGCCCCGTGGTCGGTCGGATCGCAGGGCTACGCCAACACCAGCCATGGCTGCCTGAACGTGAGCACCGAGGACGGCAAATGGTTCTACGAGAACGTGGGCAAGGGTGACGCGGTCATCGTGCAGAACACCCAGGGCGGGACACTGAACGCGGGCGACGGGCTCGGTGACTGGAACACAGTGTAGTTCGGCATGCTTCCGACGGGGCGGCTCCGGTGCGAGCCGCCCTCACTGGGATCCCGGTGGCAGGTTGGGCCTGTAGACAACCTGCTCGCGCGGTGGACCGTTCGTGAAGGGGCGGGTTGTAATTTTGGAGCCGCTCCGCGGCTCGAGGGGTGGGGCCCTATCGGGCCCGGTTCTTCACTCCTCCGCTCCTCCGCTTCACTCCTCCGCTCCTCCGCTTCACTCCTCCGCTCCGTCGCTCCAGAACCGGGCGGGCCCCACCCCGGGAAGGTGAACCATCAGTTGAAGCTTGAACGGCGGTGCATCCATCGGGTGCACCGCCGTTCGTCGTTCGGGGATCGCGTTCTACCAGATCTTGACGCGTTTTTCGGGGGCCAGGTAGAGGGCGTCCTCGGGTTTCACCTCGAAGGCCTCGTGGAAGGCGTCGATATTGCGGACCACCGCGTTGCAGCGGAACTCCGGCGGGGAATGCGGGTCCACGGCCAGGCGACGTACGGCCTCTTCGCGCCGGGTCTTGGTGCGCCAGACCTGAGCCCAGCCGAAGAACACCCGCTGCAGGCCGGTCAGGCCGTCGATCACCGGCGGTTCCTGCCCGTTCAGGGAGATCCGGTAGGCCTGTAGCGCGATCGAGAGGCCACCCAGATCACCGATGTTCTCGCCGATGGTGAACTCGCCGTTCACAGTGTGCTCGTCGGGCAGGTCGGCGGGGGAGAGGATGTCGTACTGGTCGATCAGCGCGCGTGTGCGTTTACCGAATTCGGTGCGGTCGGCATCGCTCCACCAATCGACCATATTGCCGTCGCCGTCGTACTTCGCGCCCTGATCGTCGAAACCGTGCCCGATCTCGTGGCCGATCACCGCACCGATACCGCCGTAGTTCGCGGCATCGTCGGCGTTCATATCGAAGAACGGGGGTTGCAGGATGGCGGCCGGGAAGACGATCTCGTTCATTCCCGGGTTGTAGTAGGCGTTCACCGTCTGCGGTGTCATGAACCATTCGTCGCGGTCCACCGGGCCACCGAGCTTGTTCAGGTCCCGGTCGTGTTCGGCGGCGTACCCGCGCCGGTAGTTGCCCACCAGATCGGCCGGGTCCACGATGATGGCCGAATAGTCACGCCAGCGGTCCGGGTATCCGATCTTGGGGGTGAACTTGTCGAGTTTGGCCAGCGCCGCCTTGCGGGTGGCCGGGGTCATCCAGTCCAGATCGGTGATATTGCGCCGATAGGCCTCGCGCAGGTTCTCCACCAGCCGGACCATCGCGGCCTTGGCCTCAGGCGGGAAGTGCTGGGCGACATACAGTTTGCCGACGGCTTCGCCGAGCAGATCCTGCACCAGCGAAACCCCGCGCTTCCAGCGTTCGCGGTTCTCCTGGGCACCGGTCAAGGTGCGGCCGTAGAAATCGAAATTCTCTTCGACCAGGGCCTCGGTGAGATACGGCGCACGGGCACGCAGCACCCGCCACTGCGCCCACAGCCGCCATTCCTCCAGCGGCACCGAATCCCAGGTCTGCGCGAAAGTACGCAGGTAATCGGGTTGGCGGACCACCAGTTCGGACAGCAGCAGGGAACCTTCGCCCGAAACACCGGCGGCCAGGCCGTCGGACCATGCGCCCCAGTCGAATTCCGGGTTCTGCTCGGCGAGCGCGGTGAAAGTGGTCAGGTTGTAGCCGAGTTCGGCGTCGCGGCGGCGCACCACATCCCAGTGGCCGGCGGCCAGCTTACGTTCCAGTTCGAATATCCGGGTCCCCGCCGATTGCGTGTCGAGCAGTTCCGCGACAACCGGATCCGCGGCGGCCAGGGCGAACATCCGATCGATATGGGCGATATAGCGTTCCCGCACCTCGGCGTACTCGTCGGAGCGGTAGTAGGACTCGTCGGGCAGGCCGATACCGGATTGAGTCGCGTTGACGAGGTAGCGCTGGGAGTTCTTGTCGTCGGTATCGACGTAGACCGCGACCGCACCGGACACGCCGGTCCGCTGCAACCGGCCGATCAGCGCGGCGAACTCACCGCGGTCGGTGGTGGCCGCCAGTGCGCGCAGCTCGTCGGCCACGGGCGTCAGGCCGGCCGCCTCGACGGACTCGGTGTCCATGAAGGAGGCGTACAGGTCGGCGATCTTGCGGGCATCGCTGCCCGGCTCGCCCGCGGCGGTGCGGATGATCTCCTGCACATCCAGCTCCGCGCGGTCGTACAACGTGCGGAACGCACCGTCGACCGCCCGGTCGGCCGGAATCTCGTATCCGGCCAGCCAGGCGCCGTTGACATGCGTGAACAGGTCGTCCTGCACCCGGACGGCCGGGTCGAGATGGGTCAGATCGATACCGGAGGGGCTGGTCACGTCGGAAGTCACACAACCCAGTATGCCGGTGCCCGCTGTGGTGCGGTGCGATCTGCGCGGCCGGGCCGGTCAGTTCGTCGGCACGGGGGGTTCCATCGTCACCCCGAACTGGTCTTCGAGACGCTGGTTGAACTGATCTTCACACTGTGCGATCTGCTGCTGGTCACCACCGGCGCGCGAAACGCAGTCGGTGAAATCCTTACCGCCGGAATCCTCCCAGAAGTTCCAGAAGAACACGCCGAACACGATCGCCGCGACGATCGCGACCACACCCAGGATCAGGGCGATCACCGCCATCACGCCGCCACCCCCGGTGCCGCGGCGGACCTTCATCCCGGCGATCGCACCGAGGATCACGGCGAGGAGCCCGAACAGGATGCCGCCCACGATGGTGCAGAAGCTGATCGCGGCCAGGATGCCGCAGACCAGGGCGGCGATCGCGAGACCTTTGCTCTTGGGGGATTCCTGCCAGTACTGGGGCTGTTGTCCGGGCCCCGGGTACGGCTCCGGCGCGGGGTATCCCGGGGGCGGTGGGTAGGTCATCGTTCCTCCTCGGCTGGCGGTCACGAGCACGGCGGTTCGCTGCGACGACACCGCGGATTTCGCCCCACCATTGTCACGGGTCGCGACGGCAGCGGCGAGTTCCGCACCCGGTTCGGCGCGGCCGAGGCGCCGGGGCGCGGCTCATCCGGCGCCGAGGCGGGCGTGCATTTCCCAGATCAGTACTTCCGCCGGTTCGGTCGCGGTGAGACGCCGGCCGCCGGAATGGGTGAGGCGTACGGCGTCGCCGGTGTCCAGGCGGCCCGCCCCCTCCAGGTCGACTGCCCCACGCGCGACGAAAACGTGCAGGTAGGGCGCGTCGGGGAGGTTTGCGGTACGTTCGGTATCGGGGGACAATTTCGCCACATGCAACGCCGAATGGCTGCTGTTGATGGCGATCGCGGTGCGGTCGCGATAGCGCGGCAGACCGGAGGCCACGGTGATCAGCCCGCCCGCGGCCAGTTCGTCGTCGATCTCGAGCTGCTGATAGCCCGGCTCGATACCGGGTTCGTCGGGCAGCACCCACATCTGTACGAAATGCACCGGCTGCTCGTGTTCGGCGCGGCCCGGGTCGACTCGCCAGGAATCGTTCTTCTCCGAATGCCGGATCCCGGTACCGGCACTCATCCGCTGTGCCAGGCCCGGATAGATGACGCCGCTGTGCCCCAGCGAATCCTGATGAACCAGCGAACCCTCCAGCACCCAGGTCACGATCTCCATATCCCGGTGCGGATGGGTGTCGAAACCCTGGCCGGGCAGGACGATATCGTCGTTGTTCACCATCAACAGGCCGTGATGGGTGTTCTCGGGGTCGTAATGCTCGCCGAAGGAGAACGAATGTTTGGAATCGAGCCAGGATATCCGCGTTTTCATCCGGTCGCCGCCACGATGGACATCGATATGCGAGATGGGCGGTGTGGACATCACACGCCTCCTTTCCGGCTCGGGCACAATTACCTTTTCTGCAGGACACCCGATGCCCCACTTCGGCGATTGTCCGCTCCCGGCATTTTACGCGAGCGACCTCGGAGTGAACGGCCGGTGAGCAGCGGCGGACGGTAATGGCGGTACGGCATGCGGTCGTCGAAAATGGATATACCGGACCGGGAGGTGAACGATGCGACCCGAAGCACTCGCGCGGATCGAGCAGCGGCTTCGTGCCGGCGCGCGCCGGGACGGTGTCACCGATCTGGTGGTCGGTGTCGCGGTATTCCGTAACGGAAAGCTCCTGGTGGTCCGGCGGGTGCCCGGCGCGGACCTCGGCGGAATGTACGAGCTGCCGGGCGGGGGAGTGGAGAACGGGGAAACACTCACCGAGAGCGCGGTACGCGAACTCTTCGAAGAAACCGGCTTGGTGGCACGTTCCATCACCGAATTCCTCGGCTGGTTCGACTACGCCACCCGGACGAAACCGAAGGTGCGCAAATTCAGTTTCCTGGCCGAAGCCGAACCCGGTGAGGTAACCCTGGAACCCGACGAACACGACGCCCACGCCTGGATAGACGCTGCCGCACTGGGCACCCTGCCCATGGCCCCGGATATGCGCGAGGCCGTGGACCTGCTGATCACCGAGGAATGCGGACCGGCCGGAATACGTTCGGGTCCGCCGAACAGGTAGCGTCGCGGCCGTGTCCACCGCTGCGCCCGAACCTGCCGCACCGGACCGGGTGGCCGATACGGGCGGGCGTAGACACGATCTGCGGGCGATCCGTGCCGCGGTGCGGGCGAGCCCCGGTGCGCTGCGGCTGACCCTGGTGCGGTTCACCAGCCAGTTCGGTGACGGAATGTTCCAGGCCGCGCTCTCCGGTGCGATTCTGTTCAACCCGGAACGCGAAACCGACCCGCTTGCCGTCGCAGCCGGTTTCGCGGTGCTGCTGCTGCCGTATTCGGTGATCGGACCCTATGCGGGCGCGCTGCTGGACCGGTGGGATCGGCGGCTGGTGCTGCTGGTGGCCAATATCGTGCGGGGGCTGCTGATCATCGCGGTCACGCTGGGTCTGCTGGCCGGTGTCGATGCGAGTCCGCTGCTGCTGCTGGCTCTGGCGGTGGTCGGGATCAGCCGATTCACCGCGGCCGGGGTCTCGGCGGCGCTGCCCCGGGTGCTCGCGCAACAGTGGCTGGTACCGGCGAACTCGGTGCTGGCGACGGCGGGTTCGGCCTGTGCGGCGGTGGGCGCGGCCGCGGCGGTCGCGGTGATCGGAGCGATCGGGGCCGGGGATACCGGCTCGGCGGTGGCGGTCGCGGCGAGCGCGACCGGTTCGGTGGCCGGTGTGCTGCTCGCCGCCGGGTTCCGGCCGCGCGCGCTCGGGCCGCAGACCCAGCCCGGTAGGACGGTGGGGGCGGTGCGTGCGGTGCTCACCGGGCTACTGGTGGGGGCGCGGGCGGTACGCGGCTCGGTGGATGTCTCCACCGCGATGATCGGTATCGGCGCGCATCGCATCGTTTTCGGCGCCAATACGCTGATCATGGTGCTGGTGCTGCGGGAATCGCCGTCCGGTGCGACCACGGTCGAGGGCGGGTTGGTCGGTTTCGGTGTCGCGATCAGTGCCACCGCCGCCGGTATGCTGCTCGCCGCGCTGCTGACGCCGTTCCTGATTCCCCGGCTGGGCCGGGCGCGTACGGTTCTGCTGGGGCTGTCCTGCGCGATCGTCGTACAGCTGGCCCTGGTACTGCCGACTGCCCTGGCCGATTCCCCAGATGCCACCCGCCGCGCGCATCAACTGCTGCTCGCCGGCGCATTCCTGTTCGGTCTGGCCGGTCAGACGATCAAACTCACCGGTGACGCGGCCATGCAGATCGATATCGCCGACGACCGCCGCGGACAGGTGTTCGCCCTGCAGGACACGGTCTTCAATATCGCGTTCGTGGTGGCGGTCGCGCTGACCGCGGTGGTCGTCCCGGCGGACGGTAGATCGGTCGCGGTGATCGTGACCGGGGCGGGGTGCTACGGGGTGGGTATCGTCGCCCTGCTGCTGAACAACCGGCGCCATAAACGCCGAGCGGGCGCATCCCGGCAGGATGCGCCCGCTGAATCCGCGGCGGTCGACGATCAGGGCTGACCGGTCGCGACAGCGGTCAGCGCATCGATGAAGGGCTGGCCACCCATCGCGGCGCCACCGGCCAGTGCGCCGACCACGGTGCCCACCGGCCCGGTGACGATGCTGAAGATGCCGAGACCCAGCAGACTTCCGATGAAGCCGCCGAGTACACCGCCGGCGATCATCCCGATCAGGTTCTGATTGGCCTGATCGAGGAAGCGGTCGAAGGAGCTGATGTCCTTCAGCTCGGCGATATCGGCCGGCGTGACCTCCGGCGTCAAGGTCAGGCTGCGACCGTCGTCGGCGATCTGGTGACCGACCGGGATCGACCGGCCCGCCACCTCGAAGGTGAGCGGGACCTCGGTGACCTCCGCGCCGTCGGCGGCGATCAGGCTGACGGTGGTGCCGTTGTCGGTGAGCGCGAACGTGCCCGCGTCGACGGTGGTGGTCACCTCGCGCGCGTCGCTGGAAAGCGTGCTCTGGTAGTCGATGCCCTGCTGCTGCCCCACGGTCGTCACACCCTCGGCCGCGGTGGCGGGCGCAGCATTCGCGGAACCGGCGGTGATACCGACGGCGGCGACAGCCATGAATGCGACAGCACCGAACTTTCCGAATTTCATTTCGATCCTCCCCAGGAATTCGGCCACCCAGTGTTGGGCCGGCCGCGGCCAGACAGTACTACGGGCTCGAGCGGGTTCCGCAACTTCCGGTCGGCTGTCCGAGCGGCACTGCGCGGCAATGGCTTCGAGTTGTGCGTCCATTTGTTTGCCATGGAATAGCTTCGTGACCGTGCCCGCGGACCGGTGTAACACCGGGCTTCCGGACAATGCAGGGTATTCGAGCCGCCGGTATCGGCCACACAGCAATTGCCGATAGTTCTCGCCCATTCGCCGGTACGCCTGAAATTATGGGGTGAGCACCGCAAGAAATTCCGGTGCGGCCGACACGGTTCCATACAAAACCGAGTTTTTATGTGAAAAGGCTCACTCGTCATACGTTCCGCACGCCGGCGGTTTCCTCCGCGAATTCGGGTCCGATAGAACTCGCCGGCACCGGCCGGTCGAGGGTGTCGCGTGGCCGGTGGGCGGGAACAATGGGAACAGGCGGAAGGAGGATCGTGTGGGACTCGATCTGAACAGCGACCTCGGCGAGGGGTTCGGGGCCTGGAGTATGGGCGATGACGCCGCGATGCTGGATATCGTCACCAGCGCGAATATCGCCTGCGGATTCCATGCCGGCGACCCTTCCATCATGCGACGCACCTGTTCGCTGGCAGTGGAGAAGGGTGTGCGGATCGGAGCGCATATCGGCCACCGGGATCTGGCCGGGTTCGGCCGGCGGGCCCTGGCCGTCGCCCCGGCGGAGCTGCGGAATGAAACGCTGTACCAGATAGGCGCATTGGACGGTTTCGCCCGGGCCGCGGGCGACCGGGTGCGATATGTGAAACCGCACGGGGCGCTCTACCACGCCGCGGCGGCGCAGCCGGCCCTCGCGGACGCCGTCGTCGCCGCCCTCCGCGAATACGACTCGGCGCTGTTCCTGCTCGGTCCCGCGGGAACACATCTGCAGGAGTCGGCGACGCTCGCCGGTATCCGGTTCGTGAGCGAGGGGTTCGCCGATCGCGCCTACACCGCGACGGGCGGGTTGGCTGCGCGCGATACCCCGGGCGCGGTCCTGGACGCGGATACGGCGCTCGCCCAAGCCGTGATGCTGGCGGAAACCGGGACCGCGCGGGTTGCGGGCGGCGGCACTGTCACGGTGTCGCCCGACAGTATCTGCGTACACGGCGATACCCCGGCGGCAGTGGCGATGGCGCGGCGGATCCGGGCCGCCCTCGAGGACGCGGGGATCGCGGTAGCGTCGTTCACCTGAACGAGCGGGAACGAGGTGAGTGCGCTGTCGCGGTCCCTACGAAGCCGGGACGAGGTGGGTTCGGTGTTGCGCCCTGCCGGCGATCGGGCGTTCCTGTGCACCCCGGCCCCGGATCGGGTCGCCGATCTGGCCGCGGAGCTGCGCGAACGGTCGCTACCCGGGGTCGTCGATCTGCTTCCCGCGGCGGAAACCGTTCTGGTGACCCTGGATTCGCCGGAGTCGGCGTATCGGCTGCGACCGGAAATCGAGCGGCTGGTCGCCACGGTGAACGAGGCCGTTCCCGGCAATGTTTCCCGTGGAACATTTCCGGGCGGCGAACCGGTACGGATTCCGGTCCACTACGACGGGCCGGATCTGCCCGCGGTGGCCGAGGCGCTCGGCCTGCGTCCCGACGAGGTGGTCGCGGCGCATACCGGCACGGTGTGGCGGTGCTCCTTCGTCGGGTTCGCACCGGGTTTCGGTTATCTGGAATCCCCGGACGAGCGGCTCACCGTCGCGCGGCGCGCGGTACCGCGTACCCGGATTCCGGCGGGTTCGGTGGCACTGGCCGGCGGTTATTCGGCCGTGTATCCCCGGGAAAGCCCGGGCGGCTGGCAGCTCATCGGCCGTACCGATCTGGTCATGTGGGATACCGAACGCGACCCGCCCGCGGTGATCCGGGCCGGCGGTCTCGTCCGGTTCGTCGATGCGGAGGCCGGCCGATGATCGTGATCGAGGAGGTCGGCCCACCGGCCACCGTCCAGGATCTGGGCCGGCCGGGGTGGTTCGATTCCGGTGTCGGACCGGCCGGAGCGGCCGACCGCGGGGCGCTGCGGCTGGCGAACCGGCTGGTGGGAAACCCGGAGCACACTGCGGGTATCGAGGTTCTGCTCGGCGGCCTGGTGCTACGCGCCGAGAAGCCGGCGCTGGTCGCGGTCACCGGAGCCCCGGCACCGGCGACCGTCGACGGGACTCCGGTCGGCCATGCCTGCGTGCTGTACCTGGACGCGGGGCAGGTCCTGCGGCTCGGCTTCGCACGGACCGGCCTGCGCAGTTATATCGGGGTGCGCGGCGGCATCGATATCGCGCCGGTCCTGGGGTCACGCAGCTACGACACACTGTCCGGAATCGGTCCGCCGCCGTTGCGCACCGGGACCCGGCTGCCCACCGGTCCGCCACCGCGGGACTGGCCGAACATCGATCAGGCACCACAACCCGGATTCCCGGAGCTCATGGAGATCCGGGCCCGGCCCGGTCCCCGGGACGACTGGTTCACCGACCCCGCGGCGTTGTTCACCGGATATTGGACGGTGGGTCAGGACACCGACCGCGTCGGCGCACGCCTGGATCGTGCCGAGGGGCCACCACTACAACGGGCCGCCACGACGGAGCTCCCGACCGAGGGAGTTGCGCTCGGGTCGGTGCAGGTCCCACCCGGCGGGCAACCGGTGGTTTTCCTCGCCGATCACCCGATCACCGGCGGATATCCGGTGATCGCGGTGATCCTGGACGCCGATATCGACCTGTTTGCGCAGGCCCGGCCGGGTCAGCGGATACGGTTCCGCCGCGCCGGGACAGCCTGAGTGGGGGATCAGTCCGGTGGAGTCAGGCGGGCGTGCATCAGATACACGTTGTAGGAATCCCACTCCGAAAGCGTGAAATACAGATCGCGACCGGTGGACCACGGGTGGATGAACCCGCCGTATGCCTTGGGATAGTCGGCAGTGGACACCAGCGGCACCGGCTCGGTCCAGAGCCCCTGCGGCTGCGCGGCGGTGCGCAAGACGATCGCCCCGCGCGCGGAATCCAGATAGGACATCTGCCACAGCCCCGATTCGGTATCGAACCGCACCGAGAGCTCACTGGCGATACCCGGCACCAGCGGGGTGGCCAGGTTCTCCGACGCCGGCGCCCACGTGCCGTTGACCCAGTACTGGTACGCTGATTTGTTCAGCACCTGATCCTTGGGCACCCGGGCCAGGCCGATCACACCGATCCGGCCGTTGGGCGTTCCGAACATGTACACGTGGTCGCCGTGCGGCACCATCGCCGCGACCTGGAACCGGCCCAGCCCGAACAAGTTCTCCCATTTGGCGTGCTGATCCTTGACCCAGGTGCTGCCGTTGTCGTCGGAGTAGGCGATACCGCCGTAGTTCGTCCACCACAGGCCCGGTATCCGGCTCCACCGATTCACCGACATATAGCTCAGGTACTGGCGGTCGCCGAGGGCGAAACCGGAGGTGGGGATGGTGGTGGTCTCCCAGTTCTTGATCTTGCGGCTGCCCAGCAGTTCGGCGGCGTGACAACGACTGTCCTGCACCATGGTGTCCAGGCGCAGTCCGTCGGAAAGGTCGCGGTCGGTGCTGTAGGCCAGGATATTGCTGCGCCAATCCGCGCCCTCACCGCCCGCACCGCCGGGCACCCAGCCCTGGCCGAAGGTATCGCCGAACACCACCGCGACCTCGCCGGGTTTCGTCTCCCACATCAAACCCAGATCGGTGCCGTCGACTTGCCAGCGCATATCGGTCCGGTTCGGCGAACCGTGCCCGGTCACCTGTTCGACCAGCCGCACCGACTCCACCCCGGGCAGCGCCACCGGACCCGCGACCGGACCGGGTTCGGCCGGATGGACCACCGGTGGCGGTGCGGGTTGCGGTGGATCGCCCGGTTCGCCGGGGACGGGGATCGGGATGGGCTCGATCTCCGGTTTGAACTGGATCCTCGGCAACTTCACCGGATCACCGGAACCGGAACCACTGCCCCAACTACTCCCGGTCGCCGAACCGCTGCCGGAACCGGTTTCCGGCGGCGCGGGCGGCGCGGCCTCGTCCTCCTCGGCAGGCTCCGGTCCGGGCGTGTCGCGGATATCCGGACACGGGTTACGGCACGGGTCGGCCGGTAGGGGCTCCTGGGCGATACGCGTGTTGTCGTGCGGCGGATCGGGCACCGGCACCGGAGTGAGCTGCGGCACCGGGATCGGGATATCGATCTGCGGCGGCACCGGGATCGGCGGGGGTGGCGGCGCGGAGGGGTCGGGCGCGCGGTCGAGCGGATCGAAGCCGACCTCACCGCACTCGTTCACCGGTGGGGGAGCCCACGGATGTGGCGCCGCCTGTGCGGGCACCGGTATCCCCACATACCCCGTAAGCACCAATCCGAGGAATACGAGCCGGCAACGACCCGGCCGGAAACCCCACACCACCTCGGTCAACAGCTCACTGTCTCCTGTCGAGTCCCATTGTCGCAGTGAACCTACCCGAGCCTCGCCGCTATCGCGCTCATTGATGATCGTGACGCACCGGTAACGCCCGGAGCCGGATGCCGCGGAACACACTCCGGGCCGGGCCGGCGGCGCGGTGACGCGGCCGGTTACATGTGGTGGCGGGCCGGACCGGACCAGTACCCTCGGAGATGATCATGGCGGCACAATCCGACCCCCGATCGACCTCCCCGTTCTCCCCACTGTGGGCGGTCGACCTCGGCAGACGACTGTTCGAGCAGTCCCGGCTGGAACAGTGGATCAGCTATACCACCGCCTGGGTCGAACCCGTGGCCGATCTCGGCGCCGGCACCGTCACCGCACTGCTGCCCGATACCGTGCTCACCGTGCTCAGCGAGGGGATCCTGAGCCGGTTCGGCGGCCGGGAGATCAGCGCGACCCTGCTCGATCATCACCTCACCGGCACCCTCGACGTGCTGAAAGTGCGCCGCCGCGGCGCGCATTTCCAGACCAAGACCGTGCTGCGGGACCTCGACTGGGACGGCCTGGCGATCGACGAGGTCACCGTTATCGCGCACGAGGTCCGGCTGGTACCGGGTGTACCGACCAGAATCCGCGCCGCCCGGGTCGATATCGAGGGCACCGTCACCTTGCCGGCACTGCTGGGCCGGTTCGCGGATCGCGCGCGCGGGTGGGAACTGACGCCGACCGCGCAGGGGCTCGTCCGCGCGGTCCATCGAGGCCGGCGGATCAGCGCCGAACTGGACGCCTCCATCACCGACGACATCCTCGAACTCGATATCCGCCGGGCCACCTGGTTCGGTATGCCTGTGCCGCGGCGATGGCGCACCACCGAACCCCTCCGGATACCGGAACTGCCCAGCGGGGCGCGGGTACGGCAGGCTGTCCGCGACGGCGAACTGGTCCGCTTCCGGGTCGAAGTGGCACCGGTCAGCGGATCGTTCGACCTGGCACAGATCCGCTCGGCCATCGTGGCCGGCACCACCCTGATCGTGTTTTGATTGGCCGGTTCACTGCTGCGACTGCCACCACTGCCGCAGGGCCTCCTCGGCCTCGTCGCGGGTCAGCGGACCCCGATCGAGCCGCAGCTCCTTCAGATACCGCCACGCGCGACCCACCTCGGGCCCCGGCGGCAACCCGAGCAACTCCATGATCGCGTTACCGTCCAGGTCCGGCCGGACCCGCGCCAGATCCTCCTGCTCCTGCAGGCGGGCGATCCGCGCCTCGAGATCGTCATAGGTGGCGCGCAACGCGGCGGCGCGCCGCTTGTTGCGCGTGGTGCAATCGGCGCGCACCAGCTTGTGCAGCCGCGGCAGCAGATCCCCGGCATCGGTGACATAGCGGCGGACCGCGGAATCGGTCCACTGCCCCTTCCCGTACCCGTGGAACCGCAGATGCAAGAACACCAGCCGCGCCACATCCTCGGTGAACTGCTTCGGATATTTCAGCGCCCGCATCCGCTTACGCACCATTTTGGCGCCCACGACCTCATGGTGATGAAAGCTCACCCCACCGCCGGGCTCATTGCGTTTGGTATCCGGTTTGCCGATATCGTGCAGCAGCGCCGCCCAGCGCAACACCAGGTCGGGATCGCCCTCTTCCTGGTCGATCGCCTGCTCCAGCACAGTCAGCGAATGCCAGTAGACATCCTTGTGCTGATGATGTTCGTCGATCTCCAGTTTCATCGCCGGAACCTCGGGCAGCACCCGCTGCGCCAGCCCCGTTTCGCACATCATGTTGATGCCGTCGATCGGGTAGGCGCCCCCGATCAGCTTGTCCAGCTCCGTCCGGACCCGCTCCGCGGTGATCCGCTCGATCTCCGGGGCCATCTCCGATATCGCATCCCGCACCCGCGGATGCGCGGCGAAACCCAGCTGGGAAACGAAACGGGCCGCACGCAACATCCGCAGCGGATCGTCGTTGAACGAATCCTCGGGGGCGCCCGGCGTATCGAGCACCCCAGCCAGGAGCGCCTCCATCCCATTCAACGGATCCACGAACTCCAGCGCACCGTCGGCCGCGATCTTCACCGCCATCGCATTCACGGTGAAATCGCGGCGGACGAGATCACCCTCCAAACTGTCCCCGAAACTCACCTGCGGATTTCGCGAAACCCGGTCGTAGGTATCACTACGGAAAGTGGTGATCTCCAACTGCTGACCACTCTTGGCCGCGCTCACGGTCCCGAACGCCAGCCCGCCGGTATCCCACAACTGATCCGCCCAGCCGCCCAGCAACTGCTGCACCTGCTCGGGCCGGGCATCGGTGGTGAAATCCAAATCGGTACCGAGCCGCCCCAGCACCGCATCCCGCACACTGCCGCCCACCAGATACAAGTGGAAACCACGAGCGGCGAACATCTCCCCCAGCGGAGTCAGCACATCGGACAGCCGGCCCAGCGTGACAGCAGCCGCCGCCAGCAAACGAGTACGGCGATCCAGCACTGCATCCTCGGACTCCGTCGAAACCACAGCAAAACCTTACTGTGTTTATTGGCGCGCCTTCGGCGCGCGGGGTTTGGGCCCCGTTGGCGTTTGGTGGGGGGGGGGCCGCGCAGCCACCCGGGGCCGGGCCAGGGAGTGCGTATCGGTCATATCGGCGAATATCCGCCAGAGCTCGTCCGTGCCCGGAAGGCGCATCAGCATGAAGGGGCCGGCCG
>NZ_JARWNW010000254.1 GCF_029868325.1 Nocardia carnea | reverse complement strand
ACCATGCGAACCCTGACGCAACCGGCGGCGCTGCCGAGTTCAGCGAGGCCCTGAAAGGTTTGGGCCCGTGCCAGGGGGGCGGGGGCGGTGGGGTTGGGGGGCGCCGGGGGGGGGGCGGGGGGCGGCGCGGGGGGGGGGTGGGTGGGGCGGGGGGCCTCCCCCCCCCCCCGGGGGGGGCCCAAAACCCCGGCGCGGGGGTGGCGCGCCGACAGACACTGTTACGCTCGGATATTCAGACGGCTAAAGTTGAGTCGACCCGACTTAGATCACGGCCGGGCGGCTACATCCGACAGGAGTCATGCGGCCGGCCGTATGCGGCCGGGGCCGTGGACAGCGACCAAGGACTAAGAGAACTCAAGTGGCACGGGATTACTACGGACTGCTCGGTGTCGGCAAAGACGCCTCCGACCAAGAGCTCAAACGCGCGTACCGGAAACTGGCTCGCGAACTGCATCCCGACGTGAACCCCGACGAGGCCGCGCAGGCCCGGTTCAAAGAGGTCTCCGCCGCGTACGAGGTGCTGACGGATCCGGAGAAACGCCGCATCGTCGATATGGGCGGCGATCCGCTGGAGGCCGGTGGCGGGGCCGGTGGTTTCAGTGGCGCCGGTTTCGGCGGGCTGGGTGATGTGTTCGAGGCTTTCTTCGGCGGGATGAGCGGTGGCGCCGGTGGTGGCGCGCGCAAGGCCCGGGGCCGGGTGCAGCCCGGCGCCGATTCGCTGGTGCGCACCCGGCTCAGCCTGGCCGAATGCGCGGTCGGGGTGACCAAACACCTCACCGTGGACACCGCCATCCTCTGCGACCTCTGCAAGGGTGCGGGCACCAACGGCAATTCCAAGCCGGTGCGCTGCGAAACCTGTGGCGGTGCCGGTGAGGTGCAGTCGGTGCAGCGTTCTTTCCTCGGCCAGGTGCTCACCTCCCGCCCCTGCCCGACCTGCCGTGGTGCCGGGGAGACCATCCCCGACCCCTGCCACAAATGTGGTGGCGACGGCCGGGTGCGGGCCCGCCGCGAGATCGCGGCCCCGATCCCGGCCGGTGTGGCCAACGGGATGCGGGTGCGGCTGGCCGCGCAGGGTGAGGTCGGGCCGGGTGGTGGCCATGCCGGTGATCTGTATGTCGAGATCGTGGAGCAGCCGCACGATGTCTTCGTCCGTGACGGCGACGATCTGCACTGCACCGTCCGGGTCCCGATGGTGGACGCCGCCCTCGGCACCACGGTGGTGATCGACACCATCCTGGACGGGCCCACCGAGCTCACCATCGCTCCCGGGACACAGCCGGGGGAGATCTCGGTGCTGCGCGGGCACGGTATGCCGCGGTTGCGGTCCAGCGCGCGGGGTGACCTGATGGCGCATCTGGATATCGTCGTGCCGACCAAATTGGACAGTAAGCAGGCCGATCTGCTGCGCAAGTACAAGGGCCTGCGGGGCCGGGACAAGGCCGAGGTGATGTCGGCGCAGTCCGAGCACAACAGCGGCCTGTTCGCCCGGTTGCGCGCCTCCTTCAGCGGACGCTGATCCGATGGCCGCCCCGACCGTCTTCTATCTCGACGAGATCCCGGAGCCGGGCGGTATCGCGGTACTCGACGGCCCGGAGGGCCGGCATGCCGCGACGGTGCGCCGGATCCGGGTCGGCGAGGCGATCAGCCTTTCCGACGGCCGCGGTGTGGTCGCGGAGACGGAAGTCGTTGCCGCGCAGAAGAACCAGCTGGATCTGCTGGTGCGCGATCGGGGTCGCGCGCAACCGGCGTCCCCGGCGGTCACGGTGGTCCAGGCGCTGCCGAAATCCGAGCGTTCGGAACTGGCGGTCGAGTTGATGACCGAGGCCGGTGCCGATGTCGTCATCCCGTGGCAGGCCGCCCGCTGTGTCTCGAATTGGGAGGCCAAAGCCGACAAGGGTGTGGCGAAATGGCGGGTGGCGGCCAGGGGCGCCGCCCGGCAGTCCCGCCGTGCCTATATTCCCGAGGTGACCGCGCTGCATCGCACCCCCGAGGTGGTCGACGCGGTGCGCGCGGCGAAAGCACAGGGGGCGGTGGTCGCCGCATTGCACGAATCGGGGACCGGTAGCTTCACCGCGCTGCCGTGGGCCGCGGCGCCCGCGGTCATGCTGATCGTGGGCCCGGAGGGCGGCCTCGACGATGCGGAGTTGACGGCGCTGGCCACCGCCGGTGCCGATGTGGTGCGGCTGGGGCCCACCGTGCTGCGCACGTCCACGGCGGCCGCGGTCGCGCTGGGTGCTCTCGGTGCGCTCACGGACCGCTGGTGACGTCCGGGTGAACTCCGCGTCCGGCCCGTTCACCGGGGTGCCCGGCGCCGTAATTCGGGTGGGACCTGTCGGGCCCGGGAGTTAGACTCGGGGCAGCGATACCGTTCGCGAGCAGAGCAAACAGTGCGCCTCACCGCGCCTGTCGAGACCGGAAAGCAGGCCATAGCCACTACGTGCGATCACAAGGCGATATCGGCGATCAGAATCCTTCCGCGGCCGACAACGGGGCCTCCGGGCCCGCGGCACGCACTGTCCGTTCCAGTATCGAACTCGCGCCCGAGTCGGTGTTCCCTTTCCTCGGTTCGGCCGATGCGAATCTGCGTGAGCTGGAGAATCTGTTGTCCGCCGATATCCATGTCCGCGGCAATCTCGTCACCCTCACCGGCCCGGCCGCCGAGGTGGCCCTGGCCGAGCGGGTCGTCGAACAATTGGTGGCGCTGACCGGCCGGAACCGTGCGATCACTCCGGAAGCCGTACGGCATACGGTGACCATGCTCACCGACGGTAGCGCCGAATCGCCGGCCGAGGTGCTGAGCCTGGATATTCTGTCGCGGCGCGGGAAGACCATCCGACCGAAGACGCTGAACCAGAAACGCTATGTGGATGCGATCGACGAGAACACGATCGTTTTCGGTATCGGCCCGGCCGGTACCGGTAAGACGTATCTGGCGATGGCGAAGGCCGTCCAGGCGCTGCAGTCCAAACAGGTCAATCGCATCATTCTCACCCGTCCGGCCGTCGAAGCCGGTGAACGCCTGGGCTTTCTCCCGGGCACGCTGAACGAGAAGATCGACCCGTATCTGCGCCCGCTGTACGACGCCCTGCACGACATGATGGATCCGGAAGCCATTCCGAAATTGATGGCCGCCGGCGTGATCGAGGTTGCGCCCCTGGCGTATATGCGGGGCAGAACCCTGAACGATTCGTTCATCATTCTGGACGAGGCGCAGAACACGACCGCGGAGCAGATGAAAATGTTCCTGACGCGGCTCGGGTTCGGGTCGAAGATCGTGGTGACCGGCGATGTCACGCAGGTGGATCTGCCGCATGGGGCGCGGTCGGGGTTGCGGGCGGCCAGCGAGATCCTCACCCGGATCGAGGATATTCATTTCGCCGAGCTCACCAGCAGCGATGTGGTGCGGCACCGGTTGGTGTCCGATATCGTCGACGCCTACGAGAAGTTCGAGGCCGAAACGCGTCCGCCGGTCGGGCCGCCGCATATGTCCGGGAATCGGGCGCAGCGGCGGGCGGCGGGCCGGGCGGCGCGGCAGTAAGGGCGCGGAGTCGGCGCCTCGGCCCGGAGAGCGGTAACCGTTCCGCTGGGCCTCCCGCCGGCCGCGGTCGGTTCGAGGTGGCGGCCGGCACTCGAAGTGTTGCGCCGCACTCGCACAGGTCGTGCGCGGGCGTCGGATAGGTGGTGGCCGACGGTACCCATTAGGCTGACCAGGTGAGTATCGAGATCGCCAACGAGTCGGGTATGGACGTGCCCGAGGAAGACCTTGTCGGTGTCGCCCGCTTCGTGATCGGCCGGATGGACGTGCACCCGGCGGCCGAGCTGTCGATGGTGCTGGTCGATCTCGACACCATGGCCGACCTGCATATGCGCTGGATGGATCTACCGGGGCCCACCGATGTGATGTCGTTCCCGATGGACGAACTCGAGCCCGGCGGCCGCCCCGACAGTCCGGAACCCGGGCCCTCCATGCTCGGCGATATCGTGCTGTGCCCCGAATTCGCCCTGGACCAGGCCGCCAAGGCCGGGCATTCGCTCGACCACGAACTCGCCCTTCTCACGGTGCACGGAGTGCTCCATCTGCTCGGTTACGACCATGCCGAACCGGCCGAGGAGAAGGAGATGTTCACCCTGCAGGGCCGGTTGCTGGAGCAGTGGTACGAGGAGTTGCGCGACGAGCAGCGCCGTGCCGAGCTGGCCGCGCGCGATGCCCGGCTGCTGGACAAAACGGGGTTCGTGGCACCGGAAGAGGGCCGGCCGCGGCCGGGTGACGCGCACGCGTGAACGAGATGATCCTCTTACTGCTCGCCGTGTTGCTCGCTGCGGTGGGCGGGGTCTTCGCCGCGGTGGATTCGGCGCTGAACACCTTGTCGGTGGCTCGACTCGACGATATGGCGCGCGGCGACCGGCCCGGGGCGGTGCGGTTGAGCCGGATCGTGGACGACCGGCCGCGGTACGTGAATCTCATGGTGCTGTTGCGCATTCTGTGCGAGATCACCGCGACGGTGCTGCTGGCCGCGGCGCTGACCCAGTTCATGGACAGTGCCTGGGCGCTGCTGGTCACCGCGGTGGTGATGGTGCTGGTGTCCTATGTGGTGATCGGGGTCGGCCCGCGCACCCTGGGCCGCCAGCACGCGTATTCGATAGCCCTCACCGCGGGGCTGCCGCTGCAGTTCATCGGTGCGCTGCTGGGCCCGCTGAGCCGGCTGCTGATCCTGCTCGGTAATGCCATCACGCCCGGCAAGGGTTTCCGGAACGGGCCGTTCGCGTCCGAGATCGAACTCCGCGAAGTGGTCGATATGGCGCGCGAACGCGGTGTGGTCGCCGACGACGAGCGCCGGATGATCCAGTCGGTATTCGAACTCGGCGATACCACGGCCCGCGCGGTGATGGTCCCGCGCACCGAAATGGTGTGGATCGAAGCCGATAAATCGGTGGCGCAGGCGATGTCGCTGGCGGTGCGCAGCGGGCATTCCCGGATTCCGGTGATCGGTGAGAACGTCGACGACATCCTCGGCGTGGTGTATCTGAAGGATCTGGTGCCCTACGCCGACCGGGGTCGCAGTGTGCGGGTGCGTGAGGTGATGCGCGACGCGGTGTTCATGCCCGATTCCAAACCGCTCGACGATCTGCTCGACGAAATGCAGCGCCGCCGCAACCATATGGCCCTGCTGGTCGACGAGTACGGCGGTATCGCCGGGCTGGTGAGCATCGAGGATGTGCTCGAGGAAATCGTGGGCGAGATCGCCGACGAATACGACACCGACGAGACCCCGCCGATCGAAGAGCTGGAACCGGGCCGCTACCGGGTGTCGGCGCGGCTGCCGGTCGCGGACCTGGGGGAGTTGTACGGACTGCCGATCGGTGAGGAAGAGGTGGACACCGTCGGCGGTTTGCTCGCGCACGAACTGGGGCGGGTGCCGTTGCCGGGTGCGGAGGTCGTCGCGCACGGGCTGGAACTACGCGGTGAGGGCGGTGCGGACGCCCGCGGACGGGTCCGGGTGCACACCGTGGTGGTGGCCCGGGCTCGAGAGCAGACTACGGAAACCGATGCGGAGCCGGACCGGGACCGCCCGTCCGCCCGAACCGACGAGGGAGCAGGCCATGACTGAACTGGATGCCGAGGACAACAAGCTGCTGGTGTTGGCGCGGGGGGCGCTGGGCCGCACGGGCGGTGCCGCGGGCGCGGCGATCCGCGATACCGACGGGCGCACCTATGCCGCCGGTGAGGTGGGATTGCAGGCGTTGCGGCTGACGGCGTTGCAGTCCGCGGTGGCGGCGGCGATTTCCAGCGGCGCGGAGGGTTTCGAAGCGGCGGTCGTGGTGGGCGGTAAGTTCGCCGACGCGGGGGTCACGGCGGTGCGTGAGGTTTCCGCGGGGGCGCGGATCATCTTCGCCGACACCTCGGGGGCGGTTTTCGATATCGCCGAGGGTTACGAGGCCACCGATGCCTGAATCCGGTGAACGGGAGTTCCGGTCCGGTTTCGTCTGTTTCGTCGGCCGCCCGAATACGGGCAAATCGACGCTGACGAATGCGCTGGTGGGGGCGAAGATCGCGATCACCAGTTCCCGGCCCCAGACCACCCGCCACACCATCCGCGGGATCGTGCACCGGGAACATACCCAGTTGATCCTGGTGGACACTCCGGGCTTGCACCGCCCACGTACCCTGCTGGGCCAGCGGCTCAACGATCTCGTGCGCGATACCTATTCCGAGGTCGATGTGATCGCGCTGTGTATCCCGGCGGACGAGAAGATCGGCCCGGGGGACCGCTGGATCGTGCAGCAGGTGCGGCAGATGGCGCCGAAAACCACCTTGCTCGGTGTGGTCACCAAAATCGACAAGGTCGGCCGGGAGCAGATCGCCAAGCAACTGCTCGCGGTTTCCGAACTGCTCGGGCCCGATTCCGATGTCATCCCGGTCTCGGCCGTCAAGGGGGAGCAGGTCGAGCTGCTGGTCGATCTGATCGCGTCGAAGATGCCGCCCGGCCCGGCGTTCTATCCCGACGGGGAACTCACCGACGAACCCGAGGAAACCCTGATGGCCGAGCTCATCCGGGAGGCCGCACTGGAGGGGGTGCGCGACGAGCTGCCGCATTCGCTGGCGGTGGTGATCGAAGAGGTGCTGCCGCGCGAGGAGCGCGAGGACATGCTCGATGTGCATGCGCTGCTGTATGTGGAGCGGCCGAGCCAGAAGGCGATCATCATCGGAAAGGCTGGTGCGCGACTGAAAGAGGTCGGCACCAATGCCCGTAAACAGATCGAACATATTCTCGGCACCCGTATCTACCTGCATCTGCATGTGAAGATCGCGAAGGACTGGCAGCGCGACCCCAAACAGCTGGGCAAACTCGGCTTCTAGCGCGGACTCGGCCGAGTTCTTTTCGTTTCTGAGTGTTGGCTGAGGTTTGGCCTGCCCGGGTAGCGCTGGTTGGACTAGGCCGATATGCTTCGGCCCCGATACCCGAAATCATCGGAGCGAAACCCTTTTTGATCCGACGATTCGGTAACGGGGCACGATGGGGTGCCGGATGCGGGCTCGGCGTGGAGTCGGCAGGACTTGGCGCGAGCGGGGGTACCCGGCATATGTACGAATCGGTGGTGGTGAGCCGTCCGGGCACGCCCGGCCCGGCGGATCGGCGGCAGTGGGTGGCTCCCGCGCTCGCCCTGGCGATCTCGGTGACGATCGGCGTCGGACTGGTCGCCGGCGCCATGCTCTCGGTGGCTCCACCCGACCGGATGCTCACGGCCGTTTGGATTTCCGTCGCCGTCGTCGCCGCCTGCACCGCGGTCACCACCGCCGTGTACGTGCGGGGCCTGTTCGTGGCCGAACAGCAGCGCCGGGTGGAAACGGCGAATCTGCTGGCCCGTGCGGAGGCCCGGGTCGCGGCCGCCGAACAGGCCGTCGCCGTGGAGAAGGAAGCCACCGCGGCCAGTGAGCGGCGCCGGTCGGCGGCCATCGCGGCGCTGGCGAACGCGTCCGGCCGGATGCAGGCCATGACCACCAGCATGCTGGCCGAACTGCAGGATCTCGAACATCGATACGCCGACCAGGCCGTGCTCGCCGATCTGCTGAAACTCGATCACGCCACCGCGCAGGCCGGTCGCCTCGCCGACAGTATCGCGATCCTCAGCGGTGCGCGCACCGGCCGGCGCTGGGCCAAACCGATTGTGCTGGAAAGGGTGTTGCGCGGGGCAATCGGGCGGGTCGGCGGCTACCAGCGTGTGCGGATGCGGGCCATCGCCGAGATCGCGATCGCCGGGCACGCGGCCGAAGGCGTGATCCACGCCCTGTCCGAACTGGTCGACAATGCCTGCCGGTTCTCGCCGCCCACCACGGAGGTGCATATCTACGCCGCGGAGATCCCGGCGGGTGTGGTGGTGACGATCGAGGACAGTGGCCTGGTGATGAGCGAAACCTCGCTGCGCCGCGCACAGGTCACTGTGTCCGGCACCGAGGATGCGACCGAGGGGCTGTCCTCGCTCAACGGCACCAGGTTCGGCCTGGCGGTCGTCGGCCGGCTCGCCCGCAAACACGGCCTCACCGTCAGCTACCGGCCGTCGGCCATCGGCGGCACCGCGGCGGTGGTGATGATCCCACGCGACCTCACTGCCCGGATCGAACCCCCGGCCACTCCGGCATTACCCGCCGGGAATTCGGCGGCGCAACCAGGATTGCCCCCGGGGGCGACCACCGGCCCGTTCGCAGCGGTACCCGATACCGGCTCCCGCTATCGGACCGCTCCCGCACCCGTCGAGGACCCCCCGGGTACGGACGCGAACACCGGCACCGGCTATCCGGTGCAGTCCCCGTACACCTCGGGCCGCCACCAGGTCACGCAGTACACCTCCGGACAGTTTCCGGCGCCGATTACGGAGATCACGGCGACCACCACGACCGCCCTGCCCAAACGGCGCCGGGGCAGCACCCTGGCCGCAGCCCACCCCGAAGGCCTGCCCGGCCGGGACGAGCTGGATCTCTTCGACGGTTCCGCATCGGAGGACACCGCCGCGAAACACCGATCGACGGCTTCGGCCATGGGGGCGTTCCAACGCGCGGTCACCGGCCGGGTGGAGGAGGAACCCCAGCCCTTCGGCGGACCGATCGGGTCGCCCGGCAACGGCGCCGCGCGACCGGCGCGTCATTCCACGACAACCGACTGGGAGAACGATCGATGACGATGACCTCGGATCCGGCGCAACTGGATTGGCTGCTACAGCGGCTGCTGAGCGAAACCGCCGGTGCCCGGCACGCGGTATTGCTCGCCGCCGACGGTATCCAGATGTGCCATACCGCCGGATTATCGATGGATCAGGCCGACCGGCTCGCCGCCATCGCCTCCGGGGTGCAGGCCCTCGCCGGTAGCGCCTCCGCGGAGTTCGGCAACGGCCGCGGCGGGGTGCGGCAGTCGATGACCGAGTTCTACGGCGGGATCCTGTTCATCGTCGGCGCCGGTGCGGGCGCCCAGATCGCCGTCCTCGCCGACGACGACGCCGACGCCGGCCGGATCGGCGCGCAGATGGCGGCGCTGATCGAACAGGTCGGGGAGTATCTGTCCGCGCCGCCGCGGGGGAGTAGAGCGAGACTGCTGTGAACCGCCCCGGCCGCGACGACGAGCCCGACCGCTTCTACACCCTCACCGGCGGCCGTGCCGCCCCCACCACCGAAGAATTCGATCCCGTCACCCTGGTGGTCAGTGAATGCGCGCCCGCACCGGCGATGCAGCGCGAACACGTGGCCATCCTGACCATGTGCCGGCAGCCGACCGCGGTGGTGGAGATCGCCGCCGAACTACGGCTGCCGATCGGCATCGCGACGGTTCTGGTCGCGGATCTGCTGCACTCCGGCAAGGTCACCGTGCGCCATCCCGAACTCGCCACGGGACCCTACGGCGACACATTCGATATCGACATGCTCGAGAAGGTGCTAGTTGGACTCCGTAGCCTTTGACGATCGCCCCACCCGTGCCCGGGCCCCGCTGCCCGGTTCGGTGCGGCACGGCCTGAAAGTCGTTGTCGTCGGCGGCTTCGGGGTGGGTAAGACGACCATGGTCCGCGCGGTGAGCGAGATCCAGCCGCTGGATACCGAGGCGGTGATGACCGATGCCGGTGCCGGCGTGGACGATCTGTCCGGCGTGACCGGCAAGTCCACCACCACGGTCGCCTTCGATTTCGGGCGGATCAGCCTCTCCGACGAGTATGTGCTGTACGTATTCGGCGCCCCGGGACAGGAACGGTTCTGGTTCCTGTGGGATCGGCTGTTCACCGGGGCGCTGGGCGCGGTGGTGCTGGTGGACCCGCGCCGGATCAGCGATTCCTGGTACGTGATCGACCGGCTCGAGTACCAGGGCACGCCGTTCGTGGTCGCGTGTAATTCGTTCGAGCCTGTCGGGCCGCCGCTGGACGAGGTCCGTGACGCCCTCGACCTCGACCCGCATGTTCCGTTGTTCAGCTGCGACGCGCGGTCGCGGGATTCGGGCAAACAGGTGCTGATCGGGCTGGTCGAACACCTCATCGAGCGGCAGGTCCCGGCCGGAGCGGAGGTTCGGCCGTGACCGGTCTCGAGTACAACGCCGGCCTGCCTGCCACGAGTTGCCCAGCGGCGCAACCGGGCTCGGTCCGACTCGACGGCCCCGGTTTCCACACCGACCCGGCGCTGCTCTACACCCGGATGCGATCCGAGCACGGCCCGGTGGTGGCGGTGGAACTCGTCGGCGGGATCCCCGCGTGGCTGGTGATCGGCTACCGGGAACTGCATCAGGTCACCACGGACGGCCTGTTGTTCCCACGGGATTCGGCGCTGTGGAACCAGTGGCCCGCGATCCCGCCGGATTGGCCGCTGCTACCGATGGTGGGCCGCCCGCAGCCGGGGATCTACTTCACCGCCGGCGCCGCCCATGCCCGCCATGTGGCGCTGGTGGAACCCGCGCTGGAATCGGTGGATCC
>NZ_JARWNW010000253.1 GCF_029868325.1 Nocardia carnea | reverse complement strand
CCGGTCGGCAGCCGTCGCACCGTACGGCTCTTCCGGATGCTCAGTGGCGGATCGGGCGCACAGTCGTCCGCCGGTCCGGCACCGCGAAAGGTAACCGTTCGAGAATCGGTACGGCAGCGCCTGCGAACAGCGGCCGGCCGGCGGCCAGGCGTGGGTAGAAGGAGAAGCGGGGCGCGACGCGCAGGGGGGGACTACAACCAAAGCCCCCCACCCCCCCCCCCCCCCCGGGGCGCCGGCCCCCCGCCGGCCCCCCCCGGGCCCCGGCCCCCCCCGCGGGGGGTCGGTTTCCCCCCCCGGGCCCCCGGACCCCCGCACCCCCGCGGATCCCCCACGTTCCCCCGGATCCGTACTTTCCGGGATGCGCACCGGGTCCTCCCCAGGCACCGGTTCGCATCCCGCCCCCTCCTTCGGCGGCGCGACTACTGGCGGGTGCCGACGACGCCGGGCTCGGTGCGACCGTCCTGGATCAGGTATCCGGGCGCAGACAGTTCGATGGTCGGCTGGGTGATCATCAGCGGGGTTCCTCTTCGCGGTGTGAGTGCCGGTGTGTTCTCCGGCATGACTCAACAATGCGGCCCCGCGCTTGGCGCCCCCTTAACGTGAACTTATAACGCTGAGAACACGATCCGTCACAGTGCAATCAAGGTCGTGGCACGGGTTGTGCGGGTGTCCCGCCGGCCGGGCATCTCGGGCATCATGGAGGGCATCCGCTACGACAAGAGTGGGAGTGTCGATGGATACGTTGGTCCTATGGGCGCTGGCCTCGGTGGTCTATTGGTTCGGCCTGCTGTAGCCGCGCCCGTACCGACATCGTGACGGCACGGCACGAGTGCCGCTGGGTGTGACGCCCCTGATCGATCCGGGATCGATCAGGGGCGTCACGTATCTGCGCCGATGCCACGCCCGCCGGTACCGGCACTGCCGGCAGCCCGGCATTAGTGTGTGCGCATGGCGCGTTTCGGTGGGCTCCTGGCGGGAGTCGCAGCGGTAACACTGGTGGTGGGACAGGTTTTCGCGGCTCAGGCGCAGGCCGCGCCGGCGCAGGTCGAATGCGCGGTGAGCTCCGGGCGGGAACCGCAGCGGGCGCAACCCGGACAGGTGGGCCTGGACGCGCAGCGGCTGACCGACGCACTGACCTTCGCCGGTGGCCGGAACCGATTGAATGTGCAGGTATTCCGGCACAACTGCCTGGTGGGCGAGGGCCCCGCCAACGCGCAGACCGGGCATATCCCGTGGAATGTGTGGAGCGTGACCAAGAGTGTGGTCTCACTGCTCACCGGGATCGCCGCCGACCGCGGTCTGGTCGATATCGCGGCACCGATCGACCGGTATCTGCCGCCGGGGCTGGGCGATCCGCGACGCCGCGCGATCACGGTCGAGAATCTGCTCACCGAAACATCCGGTATGCGCACCGGCGTGGTGACCGAGGGCATCACGGGAGCTGTCCCCATCGATCCCAACAGCGCTGTTCAGGCGCTGGGTGTACCGCTGGATCACGAACCCGGCACCGTGTTCACCTACAGTCAGCGCACCGTGGACCTGCTCTCCTATGTGGTGGAGCTGGCCGTCGGCGAACCGCTGCAGGAGTTCGCGCAGCGAGAGTTGTTCACGCCGTTGGGGATCGAACGCGGTGACTGGTATTGGGCGCGGGACCGCAGCGGTCACACCTACGGTTACGCACATCTGCTGATCCCGCCGGACGATCTGGCCAAGCTGGGGCTGCTGGTGGCCAACAACGGTGATTGGGGCGGGCGGCAGGTCGTCTCCACGCAGTATCTGTCCCGCGCGACCACCCCGTCCCGGGCGAACCCGTGTTACGGCTACCTGTTCTGGCTCGGATCGACCTGCGCGGAGAATCCGTCGTTCCTGCCGCCGGATACCTACGCGATGTCCGGGATGGGGTTGCAGAACGTCTTCGTCGTGCCGAGCCTGGATCTGGTGGTGGTGTGGACCGGCGTTTTCGGCAATATCAGCAAGTACGGTCCGGCCGGGATCATCCAGAACTTCGAGGAATTGCCGCACGAATTCTTCCGGCGGCTCATGGCCGCGTTCCAGGAACCGCCGGTTGCCGACCCCGGCCCGTACGTGGAGCCGCCGGTGAAAGCGGACCCGAATGCCTATATCGACACCGAAATCCTGCTAGCAGTCTTCGGGATCGGCAATTCGGCGTATCCGGGCTGCAATGTGTTCGCCTGCCTGAGCCAACCGCTGGCGGCCCCGTTCACCGACGCGCCGCCGGGTTGTGTGTTGCTGGCCTGCCTCGGACCGGATCCACGGACCCCGGGTATCCACTGAGCCCGCTCCCCTCCCCGGCACGTGCAGCGCACCGGGGAGGCAGGCTCGTCGTCACCGATCGGCGAGCAGGACTTCCGCGATCTGGATGGTGTTGAGCGCAGCGCCCTTGCGCAGGTTGTCGCCGGAGATGAACAGCGCCAGACCGCGACCGTCGGGCACACCGGGATCCTGGCGGATACGGCCGACCAGGGATTCGTCCTTACCGGCGGCGGCCAGCGGCGTCGGCACATCGGTCAGCTGCACGCCGGGCGCCTTCGCCAGGATCTCCTGGGCCCGCTGCACCGACAGCGGATCGGCGAATTCGGCGTTGATCGACAGCGAATGGCCGGTGAACACCGGGACCCGCACGCAGGTGCCGCTCACCAGCAGCTCCGGCAGCCCGAGAATCTTGCGGCTCTCGTTGCGCAGTTTCTGGTCCTCGTCGGTTTCGCCGGAACCGTCGTCCACCAGCGAACCCGCGAGCGCGAGCACGTTGAAGGCGATGGGTGCCACGTACTTGTTCGGGGCCGGGAAATCCACGGCGCTGCCGTCGTGGGTGAGTTTCTCGGCGTCGTCGATCACCGCGCGGGTCTGGGAGGCGAGTTCCTCGACGCCGGCCAGCCCGCTACCCGAGACCGCCTGGTAGCTGGACACGATCAGCCGCTGCAGCCCGGCCGCGTCGTGCAGCGGTTTGAGCACCGGCATGGCGGCCATCGTGGTGCAGTTCGGGTTGGCGATGATGCCCTTGGTGAGGTTGCGGGTCTGTTCCGGATTGACCTCGCTCACCACCAGCGGGACATCCGGGTCCTTACGCCATGCCGACGAATTGTCGATCACCGTGACCCCGGCCGCCGCGAACCGCGGCGCCTGCACACGCGACATGGTCGCGCCCGCGGAGAACAGGGCGATATCCAGGCCGGCGGGGTCGGCGGTTTCGGTGTCCTCCACCACGATCTCACCGCCGCGCCACGGCAGTTTCTTACCGGCCGAGCGGGCCGAGGCGAAGAACCGCACCTCGTCGGCCGGGAAATCGCGTTCTTCCAGCAGTTTGCGCATCACGGCGCCGACCTGCCCGGTCGCGCCGACCACGCCTACACGTACACCCATCGGTTATCGCCCCGTTCCGGCGTGCACGACGGCGACCTCGTCGCCGCCGAGATCGAAGGCGCGGTGCAGCACCTGCACGGCGTCGTCGAGTTCGGTGTCCTTGACCAGTACCGAGATGCGGATCTCGGAGGTCGAGATGAGGTCGATATTGATACCGGCCTCGGCCAGCGCCTCACAGAAGGTGGCGGTGACCCCGGGGTGGCTCTTCATACCGGCGCCGACCAGCGACACCTTGCCGATGTGATCGTCGTAGAGCACCTGCGAGAAGCCGATCTCCTCCTGGTGGCCGGCGAGCATCTCGACCGCCCGCTGACCGTCGGAACGGGGCAGGGTGAAGGTGATATCGGTCTTACCGGTCTCCACCTTGGAGATGTTCTGCAGGACCATATCGATGTTGATCTCGGACTCGGCGACGGCGCGGAACACCTTGGCGGCGTATCCGGGAACGTCCGGTAGCCCGACCACGGTCACCTTGGCCTCGCTGCGGTCGTGCGCGACGCCCGTGAGGATTGCTTGTTCCAAGGGGATGTCCTCCATCGATCCGTATACGTAGGTGCCCGGCTTGTCGGTATAGGACGAGCGCACATGCACGGGCACGTTGTAGCGGCGCGCGTATTCGACGCAGCGCAGCATCAGCACTTTGGACCCGCAGGCCGCCATCTCCAGCATCTCCTCGTAGGAGACCTGCTCGAGCTTCTGCGCGTCGGCGACGATGCGTGGATCGGCGGTGAAGACGCCGTCCACATCGGTGTAGATCTCGCAGACGTCGGCTTCCAGCGCGGCCGCCAAGGCGACAGCGGTGGTATCCGAACCGCCGCGGCCCAGCGTGGTGACGTCCTTGCTGTCCTGGCTCACGCCCTGGAAACCCGCGACGAGCACGATCGTGCCCTCGTCGAGAGCTTCCTGGACGCGGCTGGGCGTCACGTCGATGATCTTGGCCTTACCGTGCACCGATGTGGTTATCACACCGGCCTGGGAGCCGGTGAACGACCGCGCCTCGGCGCCGAGAGTGTGGATGGCCATGGCCACCAGTGCATTGGAGATGCGTTCACCGGAGGTGAGCAGCATATCCATCTCCCGGGCGGGTGGCGCGGGAGCGACCTGTTCGGCCAGGTCGAGCAGTTCGTCGGTGGTGTCGCCCATGGCCGAGCAGACCACGACCACGTCGTGGCCTTGCTTCTTCGTCTCGACGATCCGTTCGGCGACGCGCCGGATCCGGTCGGCCGAGGCGACCGAGGATCCTCCGTACTTCTGGACAACGAGTGCCACGAGGGGTCCTCCAATGTCGGCGAACAGGCGATCAGTGCATAAGCGTACCGAGCCCGCCGTGCTTGTTCCGGCAGTATCCGCCCTGGCTGTGGAATAACACACAGCCGCGTGACGTCACGTTTACCGCGCCGGGCGACCGCCCGACGCGCGGGCGCCCGAGCCGGCCGCCGGGCCTGCTTCAGCCGCGTTCGAACCAGGTGACCTGCGCCCCGTTGCCGAACTCCTTGCGCCGCAGGGGGGTGAACAGCGTCGGCCGGAACGCCCCGCTGATGATCGGGACGCCCGCACCGGCCGATACCGGATAGCTCTTGACGATCAGTTCGTCGATCTCGTCGATCAGCGCTCCGGCAAGTTTGCCTCCTCCGGCAAGCCAGATGCCCTTGCCTTCCGGACCTTCTTCCCGTTTGACGCGCCGCACGAGTTCGACCGGGTCGGTACGGACGAGTTCGACCTCGGGATCGTCGATCCGCTCGAGCGTGGCCGAGACGACGTACTGCTTCATATGCGGGTAGGGGCTCGCGATACCGATCTCGAGAGCCGGGTCGTAGGTTCCGCGGCCCATGACCAGGGTGTCCCAGCGCTGGTTGGGCGTATCGACGGGCAGGCCGACGAGTTCCCGGATATGGCGCGGGACCGTTTCCGGATAGCGGGCATTGATCCACTCCATCATGTCGCCGGCCACTGGATAGAAGTCGACTTCCCCGCCCGGACCGGCGATATAGCCGTCGATGGACGCGCCCACGTAGTAGGTCAGTTTTCGCATGAGGTACCGCCTGTCCATATCACTGCACTTGAAGTGGTTTGAACATAGTACTACGACTGAAGTGGTGTCAAGGAGTGGGCGGGCTCGCGAATCCGAATCGAGCCGATCTGCCATAGCGGGCAGCCGGGGGTTGTGATACCCGACACGATCGCCGAATAATGGAAATCATGATGGCGAACGTCGGAGACCGCTTGCATGTGCACGGGCACACCGTCGGGCAAAGTGATCATGAAGGGGAGATCGTCGAAGTACGCGGACCGGAGGGATCACCGCCGTACATCGTGCGTTTCGACGACGGCCACGAGTCCCTGGTCTTCCCCGGACCGGACGCCACGGTCGAACATCCGCACTGAGCCCACCACCCCCCGCGAACAAGGCCCTGAGCAAACGCCCGTAGTTATCGACGAGCCGCATGCCCACGGGCCGGGCACCTTAATCTCACCGGGCAGCGTGTTGACGATCACGCGCGGGCCGGGAGACAATCGTGGCCTATTCGTAATAACCGGGGGCGCGAGGGACCAGATGCGTACGAAGACCGATATCAGTTTCGACGTCCAAGCCGATCCATCACAGGTAATGGACGCACTGATGGCGGTCGAGATGTTCGCCGAATGGTCACCCGATTTCACCGACGCCAGGGTCGCCACGCGCGACGATGCCGGTCGCCCGCGGCGGGTATTCGTCCAGGTCGACATCTCGAATACACCCGATATGCAGGTGTGGGAATTCAGCTGGTCGGACCACCGGATGTCGTGGGAGGTCGCCGACAGTACCCGCGGGATCAGAGGCGGCGGGTCCTTCGAGATCACCGGCGACGCGGGCGGTAGCCAGGTGGTACTGCACGTCGAACAGCACACCGCGGTCCCGCTACCGGGTTTCCTGGCCAAGCGCACGGTCCGCAGAACCTACGAGACGCTGGTGGAGAATTTCACCGATTATGCCGAACAGTTCGGCGAATCCGAGGCCTACGACCTCGTCTGATTCCGCTGCCCGTTGATATGCCGCGCGGTCAGGTGGTGCGGTGTCGGGCCGTAGGCCGAGGGCGCGACCTTGACCCCGGACCGCACGGAATCACGGATCTGGTCGACGTTCTCCCGGATCATGTCCGAAACCAGTTCATCGGTGCGCGGATCGGCCAGCACCTGGAACAGGATGCGGAAAACGGTATCGGCGACCAACCGGATGATCTCGTCGTGGAACGGGATATAGCGCACCCGGCCGGTCTGCGGATCGTTCTTGATCATCTCGACGATCATCTCGTCGAGTTCGCCGCGGTTCTCCTCCAGCGCGTTCGCGATATTGCGGGTGTAGTGGCCGGTACGAAGTACCGCGGTGACCTCCTCCATGATCGCAATGGTCATCGGCCGCTTGATGACCTCCACGATCGTGCCCACGGAATGATTGATCACCGCCGCGGTGACCCGGTCACCGAAGACCCGATCAGCCACCCGGGCCAGGCGTACGAGAATGACGATGATCCGCAGCAGCCGGAACGCCCGGAAGAACGGGCTGGTCACCGGGATCATGCCGAGAACTTCGTACCAGTAGACGAACGGATAGGTCCACGGCCAGCCGGCCCGCCGCCAACGCCACAGGAACTCGACCGCGAAAACGGCGCAAATCGTGTAGTCCGCGAAGACGATGTAGCGGTAGGTATCGGGATCCACCTCGAAGAAGGTGATCCAGCAGACCAGCACCACCGACGCGATGGCCAGTGCCAGCATGACGAAATCGGTCCACAGCGCGGGCGGCTTCCGCGGGAACTCGTCCGGTTCGGCCGTTGCGGCTACGGCCACCGGCCCGGGTCCCGTGGACGACGGTGTTGACACCTACATTCCCTTCGACGCCGAAAAAATCGTAGTCAAGTATTACCCGCTCACCGCCCGCCCGAGCCGCCGAATACGCCGCCGTGCGGGCCGGACACCACTGAGCGGGACGGCACCGGGCGCCTCCGGGCCGTCGGCGTCGCGCAGATTTCTTCCGTGTTCAGCGACCCTCGCGAATGATCGCCTCGATATTGCGCTCGGCCAGTGCGGTGATGGTGAGTGACGGGTTCGCTGTCGCCGTGCTGCCGGGAATCGCCGCACCGTCCATCACGTAGAGACCGCGATAGCCGTGCACCCGGCCGTAGGAATCGGTCGCCTTACCGAGCACGGCACCCCCCAGCGGGTGGGCCGTGAACAGGGCGTTTGCGTCGTATCCGAGCGCACTGTATTCCGCCAGTGCCCCGGCCCGCTCCGCGATCCGCCGATCCACCGCCAGCGCGGCCGCGGTCACCTCCTCCTGCGCCCGCGCCGGCCAGGACAGCCCGACGCCGCCGGTCGCCGGGTCGAAACCGAAGCGAGCCCGAGTGGGGTCCAGGACCACGGCGAGCGAGGCCAGCGCGCCGGTCTCGAACGGGATACCGGGGATGTACCAGTTCTCCAGAGTGAGTGCGGTACCGCTGTCGTCGTAGATGCGGCTGGCACTGGGCACGCCCTGCCCGTTCCCGGCGACCGAACTGGCACCACGGGCCAGCACCACATCACCGTTGGTGCCCCAGCCGTCGCCGATATGCTCGTTCAGCCGCGGCAGCGCACCGGTCTCCCGGGCGCGGACCAGCAGTTCCGAGGTCCCGATCGACCCCGCACCGAGGAACAACTTGTCGCAGGTGATCGTGCGGGTGCCGACCACCACACCGGTGGGATGGAGTTTGGATACCGTGACCGCGAACCGGCCGCCCGGTTCCTCGGCGATGGCATCCACCCGGTGCCCCGGGAAGATCCGCGCCTTACCGCCGGCCTGGGCTTCCTTCAGATAGTTCTGATTGAGATCGAATTTGGCGCCGTTGGAATTGCCGAGATTGCTGCGGCCGACGGTCGCCGAGGGCCGGGTGGACCCGTTCAGTTCTCCGCGCAGCACATCCCAGGTGAAGATCGAATCGTTCGGCACGGGCCGGTAGCCGGCCTTCCGGACCTGGTCGTCCCAGGCGCGCGAATGGCTGAAGGGCGGCGAGTGGTAGATATCGGCGGGCATCGTATCGAGGCGGAGCATGGAGCGGACCCGCGGGTAGTAGACGCGCTCCAGTTCCCCGTAGTCGACAACGCCACCGAAGACATGGTCGAACAGCCGGCGCTCCGGCGCGATCATGGCGCCGGTGAAGATCACCGATCCACCGCCGACGGCGGCCCCACGCCAGACATCGATACCGGGATAGCACGTGCAGTCCAGTACGCCGCCGAAATCGGCGAATTGCATCGGCACCTTGGTGACGCCGGTGAAGCTGGTGGCGTGCCAGAAACCGCGGCCGTCGGGCAGATCGTCGCCGGTGAAAATCTCGCGCCAGGGGTCGTTGGGCCAGCGTGAACCGCGTTCCAGCACTGTGGTCGCGACCCCTGCCTGCGCCAGCCGTAGCGCGGTGACGGCCGCGCCGAAACCGGAGCCGATGACGATGGCCTCGGTATGTTGCGGCGCGTCGGGTATGGGTTCGAAGATCTCCGGAACCCATTGGGCGAACAGTTCGTGCCAGATCGGCTGTGCCGCGGCCCGCGGAAGGACGGAGCCGGGTTTCGCGACCCCCGATCCCACCGCCCCGACCAGCGCAGCCATCCCCGCGGCCTTGAAAAGGGATCGCCTATCCACCCCTGTACCTCTTTCGTAACGCAACAAGCGCAGGGATGGTACCGATATTCACCGGTATTGAACAGCGGAAGCGGCGAACGCCGGTGGGCGCGAGTAGGATTCGTACTGGTCAGACGAACAACATGCTGGTCAGCCGAATACCAGGCGGATCACCGCGATCGTGCCCACCACCACGATCACCGCGCGCAGCACATTCGGGGACAGCCGCCGCCCCACCCGCGCGCCGATCTGGCCGCCGATGATCGATCCGGCCGCGATCAGCGCGACCACCCGCCAATCGATTTCGGCGACCGCGATGAAAACTGCCGCGGCCAATGCATTCACCAGCAGCGCCAGCACATTCTTCACCGCGTTGAGCCGCTGGAGTTCGTCCTGTACGAACACCCCGAGCAGACCCACCAGCAGCACGCCCTGGGCGGCACCGAAGTAGCCGCCGTAGATCCCGGTCGCGAAAATCGCGGCCAACAGGATCGGGCCGCCGTGGGTGGGAGTGGCCTCCTTATCGCGCTGCCGTTCGCGCACCCACGCCGACAGCCGCGGTTGCAGTACGACCAGTACCAGCGCGGCGATGATCAGCACCGGCACGATCGTGGCGAATGCGTCTTCGGGCAAGTTGAGCAGCAGCACCGCACCCACCGCGGCACCCAGCAGCGACGCCGAGCCGTACCGCAACAGCCGGGCCCGCTGGCCGGCCAGTTCCCGGCGGTAGCCGATAACGCCGCTGAGCGAACCGGGTACGAGACCGACGGTGTTGGAAACATTCGCCGTCACCGGCGGCAGGCCGACGGCGAGCAGTACCGGGAAGGTGATCAGCGTCCCGGACCCCACGACAGCGTTGATGCCGCCCGCGGCGATACCCGCGGCGAAAACGGCCAGCATTTCCAGCCAACTCATGCTCGACCTCTCGACCTCGCCGGAACAGTCCGGTCACTCGCACCGCACCCAGGCACGCTAACTGTTGCAGACCTCGGCAGTAGCGACCGCCCCGCAGACCGAAGCGCAATTCCGCACCACCCACATGGGGGTCACCTGCCTCACCGACGCGAGGCGCCACCTGCGCCACCTCGAGAACGCGCCGGCCGCCGCGGGCCCGTGACATCACCGGAGCGTTCACGCGGTCCTGCCCTGGTCGACGGCTACCCTGCCACCGGCTCGGCGACGACCTGGGCGGGGTCCGGGTGGACTCGACACCCGGGCGGCTGTGAAACGTCGACCCTCCGCACCGCCTTGTCAGGGGTGGCGGCGCAGGGGGTAGACTCGCACGGGTCATGCAGCGGGCTCTTCTTCTCAGCCGCCGCGACGGGGTCTGATCGGACCGGCTTCCCGTCGCGGGGTTCCGCCGCGCCGGTCGACCCAATTCGGGAAACAATCTCACCCACGGAGAAATCGCATGTCACCCGCTGACGCCTTCGTATCGAGCACGCGCACCATCACCGCGCCCGCCAAGCCCGCGCCCGCCGACCAGCCCGCGTGGAACCAGCAGAAGAATTCGTCCATGCCGGTTTTCCGCTACCGGCCGTTCGCCGAAGAGGTCGAACCCGTCACCCTGCCCGACCGGACCTGGCCGGACAAGGTGATCGACCGCGCCCCCGCCTGGTGCGCCGTCGACCTGCGCGACGGTAACCAGGCGCTGATCGACCCGATGAGCCCCGCCCGCAAACGCCGCATGTTCGATCTGCTGGTGCGGATGGGTTACAAGGAGATCGAGGTCGGTTTCCCGTCGGCCAGCCAGACCGATTTCGATTTCGTCCGCGAGATCATCGAAGACGGCGCGATCCCCGACGATGTCACCATCCAGGTGCTCACCCAGTGCCGTCCCGAACTGATCGAGCGGACCTTCGAGGCCTGCTCCGGCGCCGCGAACGTGATCGTGCACTTCTACAACTCGACCTCCATCCTGCAACGGCGGGTGGTGTTCCGGGCCGATCGCGACGCGGTCCGCAAGATCGCCACCGATGCCGCGCGGCTGTGCCTGGAGGTCGAGCAGCGCTACCCGGACACCAATTGGCGTTACGAGTACAGCCCGGAGTCCTACACCGGCACCGAGCTGGAATACGCCAAGGAGGTCTGCGACGCGGTCTCCGAGATCATCGCCCCCACCCCGGACAAACCACTGATCATCAACCTGCCCGCGACCGTGGAGATGGCGACCCCGAACGTGTACGCCGACTCCATCGAATGGATGCACCGCAACCTGGCGCGGCGCGATTCGATCGTGCTGTCGCTGCATCCGCACAACGACCGGGGCACCGCCGTCGCCGCCGCGGAGCTCGGCTATCAGGCCGGTGCCGACCGGATCGAGGGCTGCCTGTTCGGTAACGGCGAACGCACCGGCAACGTCTGCCTGGTGACCCTGGGGATGAATATGTTCTCCCAGGGTGTGGACCCGCAGATCAACTTCTCCGATATCGACGAGATCCGCCGGACGGTGGAGTACTGCAACCAGCTGCCCGTGCACGAACGCCACCCCTACGGCGGCGACCTGGTGTACACGGCGTTCTCCGGTAGCCATCAGGACGCCATCAACAAGGGCCTCGACGCCATGAAGGCCGCCGCGGACGCCGCCGACACCGATGTCGACGATATGTCGTGGGAGGTGCCCTACCTGCCGATCGACCCGAAGGACGTCGGCCGGACCTACGAAGCCGTCATCCGGGTCAACTCGCAGTCCGGTAAGGGCGGGGTGGCCTACATCATGAAAACCGATCACGGCCTGTCGCTGCCGCGCCGGCTGCAGATCGAGTTCTCCCAGGCCGTCCAGCAGATCACCGACGGCGAGGGCGGCGAGGTCACACCGAAGGAGATGTGGGACGCCTTCGCCGACGAGTACCTGACCCCGATCCGGCCGTTGGAGCGGATGCGGCAGAAGGTGACCGCCTCGGAAACCGACGGCGGTACCGACAGCATCACCGCGGTGGTCAAGGTGGACGGGGTCGAACAGGAGATCTCCGGTAGCGGTAACGGTCCGCTCGCGGCCTTCGTCGACGCCATCGCGGCGGTCGGCTATCAGGTCGAGGTGCTCGACTACTCCGAGCACGCGCTGTCGGCGGGTGACGACGCCCAGGCCGCGGCCTATGTCGAATGCGCGATCGGCGACCGGATCGTCTGGGGTGTGGGTATCGCCACCTCGATCACGACCGCTTCGCTGCGCGCGGTGGTCTCGGCGGTCAACCGGGCCGCCAGGCAATAATCCGAGCTCGTCGGAGCACCCCTCGGCCGCCGCACCCGCATCCGCCGGGTACGGCGGCCGAGGCCGGGAATGCACCGGCGTGCGTTACGCTGCGCACCTGCTAGCGTTGGTGCCGACTCCACGCCGCCGAGCTCTCTGCTCGAAAAACCCGAGCAGATGGGGGAACTGTGACTACTGACGACCACAACCCGACTTCCCAGCCCTGGCCCCCGAGTCAACCGGCAGATACTGCCGGCGGCGGTGAGCCGGAGAAAACACCGCCCACCGATCCGGCGACCGGGTCGCCGTCGGATGCCGACGCGGATTCGCGGGGCAGCGATACCGGCAACCCCGACGCCGCGGCGAACGAGAACGCCGCCGGAAGCGACGCGGAGCCGGCCCCCGCCGGCAACATCCAGTACCAGGCTCCCGAGGCCGGTGCGCCCGCCCCGTGGCCCGCCGATCCCGCTGCCGGCCCGTGGGGCGGGGAGAACGGATTCGCCCCGCCCGGCGCGGACGGTCAGGCACCGGCCGGTAACGGTGCGGCGCCGATCGATTCGTTCGCACCGCCGGCCCCCGGCGGCCAGTTCGCCGCTCCCGGTGCCGAATCCTTCGCACCCGGCAGCGGCCAGTTCGCCCAGCCGGACCCGAACCAGTTCGCGCCCGGCGGTCAGTTCATTCAGCCGGACCCGAATCAGTTCGCTCCCGCGAACACCGGATACCCGAGCGGCCAGTTCGCGCAGCCGGATCCCGGCCCGGCCCCGGCGCACGGGAGCGGACAGTTCGCGCAGCCGGACCCGAATCAGTTCGCTCCCCCGAACTCCGGCTATGCCGGCGGTCAGTTCGCACCGCCGGACGGGAACCAGTTCCAGGCCACGAACTTCGCCCCGGGCGCCGGTCCGTTCGATCAACCGAACGCGTACCAGGCCCCTGCAGGCCCCGCCGGGTTCGAGCCGCCACAGCCAGGTGGATTCCAGGCTCCCGAGGGCCCGCACAGTAGCGGGCAGTTCGAGCAGCAGCCGGGGTTCCAGGCACCCGGGCCCGAAAGCGGTGCACCGCACGGCAGCGGGCAGTTCCCGACAGCCGACCCGAACCTCTATCCCGGACAGCACAACCCGGAGCAGCCGCCCTACAGCGCTCCCGGCGCGGGCGGGCCGGGGCCGGACGGCGGCCGATTCGACCAGGCCCCGGGCGGTTACGCACCGACCGGCTTCCCCGAACCCGGTGCCGCCCCCGGGCCGCAGGGTGAGGCGCCGGGTAGCCCGGACTACGGCTGGGCTCCACCACCGATGCCGGCCGCGCCGCCCCAGCAGCCGCCGTTCCAGCAGACCCCGCCGCCGGTGGGCAACCCGCCGTCCGGGCAGTTCGGTACACCGGACTGGGGCGGGAACCCGGCACAGACCGGCGGCGGACAGCAACCCCCGCAGCAGCAGTTCCAGCAGCAGCCGGGCCAACCGCCGCAGGGGCAGTTCCAGCCGCGGCATATGCCCGAACCGGGCCAGCCGGGGCATTCGGTCAACGATCTGAACCTGCTCAAACGTGCGCGTAAGGCACCCCGGGGCGGCTGGCGCCGCGCGGTGCACAAGGTGTCGCGCGGCGTGATCAATCCGGGGGAATCGGCCGCCGATATCGTCCACCGCGACCTGGTGGGCCGGGTGAACGCCCCGGTACACGGTGATTTCCGGATCGCGATCCTCTCGCTCAAGGGCGGGGTCGGCAAGACCACCACCACCGTCGGCCTGGGAGCCACCTTCGCCTCACTGCGTGGCGACCGGGTGATCGCCATCGACGCCAACCCCGACCTGGGTACCCTCGCCCACCGGGTGCCGCGGCAGACCCGCTCCACCGTGCGCAATCTGCTGGAAGACCAGAACATCACCCGGTACTCGGATGTGCGCGCGCATACCTCGCAATCGCCGAGCCGGCTGGAAGTGCTGGCCAGCGAGCAGGATCCGGCGGTTTCCGAGGCGTTCAGCGAGGCCGATTACCGGCGCGCGATCGGGATCCTGCAGTCGTTCTACAACATCATCCTCACCGACTGCGGTACCGGGCTGATGCATTCGGCGATGTCCGGTGTGCTCGATATGGCGAGCTCGCTCGTCCTGGTGACCTCACCCGCCATCGACGGTGCGCGCAGCGCCTCGGCCACGCTGGATTGGCTGGACTACCACGGGTATTCGCATCTGGTGCGGCAGACGGTGGTCGTGGTGAACGCCTCGCGGCGCGGTTCCACCTCGGTGAATCTGGATCATTTGCGCCGGTTGTTCCTGGACCGCACCCGCGCGGTGCAGGTGGTGCCGTTCGACGATCATCTCGCCGAGGGCGCGGAAATCGATCTGGAGCTGGTGAGCAAACCGACCCGGCTCGCGCTGCTGGAGCTGGCCGCGATGGTCGCCGACGATTTCGCCAACGTGGACGGGTATCCGTACGGGAACCGCTACTGACCGGGTGCCGCGGGCGGTGGCTCGGCGGTGGTCCGGCGGGCCGCCGCCGCGAAGGAGTCCAGGACGGCCGCGATTGCCGGGCGGGTGTCGGCGCGCGGCCGGGTGACCAGATCGTAGAGCCGGGCGGCGCGGACGCCGGACAACCGGAGCTGGGACAGACCGGTGTGGGTAACGACGTAGCGCGGCATGAGCGCTACCCCGTATCCGGCGGCGACCAGGGTTTCGATCATGCGGAAATCGTTGAGCCGCTGAACAATTCGCGGCGCCACGCCGGTGACGGTGGCGATCGAGCGCAGGACATCGTCCACCGGGAAACCACCGCGCACACTCAGCCATGCCTCTTCGGCCAGTTCCGCCGGGGTGACCGCGGATTTTCCGGCCAGCGGATGGCCGGGCGGAACGAGCACATCGATGGGTTCACGCATGAGGACCCGCGAGCTGATCCGGGGCCCGGATACCGGGGCGGCACGTTCGTCGCGGTGGGTCAGCACGATGTCGTAATCGGCGAGCAGGCGCGGTGTCTCGGTGGGCGGTACATCCTCGTCACCGGCGACGATGTCCACACCGCTGCCCGCCATGGCCGGAAGCACGTGCGGTAGCAGCAGCGCCCCACCGGACGGGAACACCGCCACGCGTACCTGTCCGCGGGGCGAGCCACGGTAGTGGGCCATTTCGGCGACCGCGCGATCGAGTGCGGCCAGCACCTCGTCGGCGCGGACGACGAGGGCGTGGCCCGCATCGGTCAGCCGTACCCGGCGGCCGCTGGGTTCGAGCAGGGTGACCCCCGCCTCCCGGGTGAGCACCTTCAATTGCTGTGATACCGCCGACGGTGTCATCGACAGAGCCGCCGCCACGGCGCCGACCGTGCCACGATCGGCGAATTCCCGCAGGATACGGAGCCGTTCCACGGATAAGTTCGGACCCGGCGACACCATTAAGCAATTCTAAATCATTCGTCCATAACAATTCGATTGTGCTCATTGTTCAAACATCCCACGATTGAACGGTGACCCCCCGCGACCGCCTCCTCGCCGCGACCGTCGTCCTGCTGTGGGGCGTGAACTTCCTGGCCATCCGGGTAGGACTCGACCATCTACCGCCCTTCTTCTTCGCCGCCCTGCGCTTCGCGGTCATTGCGGTGCCCGCACTGCTGTTCATCCCGCGGCCACGGGTGCGATGGCGCTGGATCCTGCTCTACGGCACAGGGTTCGGCATCCTGCAATTCGCCTTCCTGTTCACCGCCATGCGCATCGGGATGCCCACGGGGCTGGCCTCCCTGGTGCTGCAATCCTCCGCGCCGTTCACCGTGGTCCTGGGTGCGCTGCTGCTGCGGGAACGATTGCGGCCGGTACAGGTCGCCGGGCTGCTCGTCGCGGTGGCGGGCATGGCGCTGATCGGCTGGAATCAGTTCGCGCACGCCGCGCTGCTGCCCGTACTGCTGACGCTGGCCGCCGGATTCGGCTGGGCGCTGGGCAATATCGGGGCACGCCAGGCGAGTGTGGAGGCCCCCGAGGGCAATCCACTGCACCTCACTCTGTGGATCACTACGGTGCCGGTACTGCCGCTGCTGGCGATATCCGCGGTCTGGGAGGGGCCCACGACGGGAGTGGAGGCTCTGCTGGACACCTTCACCGCGGACGGCTGGCCCGCACTGGCGGCCATCGGCTATACGGCCGTACTGGCGACGGTGGTCGGGTCGGGGCTGTGGACCTACCTGATGAGCCGGTACCCGGCGGGGAGTGTTGCGCCGCTATCGCTGCTGGTTCCGGTGGTCGGATTCAGCGCGGCGTGGATATTTCTGGGTGAGACGCCTGCGCCGGCGAGCCTGATCGGTGGCGCGGTGGTCATCGCGGGTGCGTTTGCTGCCACCGCGGGCGCCCGCAAACCGGCCGGCGCGCGCCGGGAGGTTCTGGCACCAGCCGGGGCCGATCCCCTATCGGGGCAGGGAGGTCCGGTCGCGCTGCACGGCGCCATCACGGCGCCGAAGCGGGATACCGCGACGATCCGGCACTGCGGCCGGGAAACCGGAGCGGTTGCGCCCACGGGCTCAGCGTGCCCGACCGAACACGCGGTCCGGTAGCGCCGGTTCCCACTCGGTCGGTGCGCCGCGGACAGCGCACCCCGTTAGAGTATGGCGCAATCGCGACAGCAATCCGGATCGAGTAGTGGACACAATGGCACAGCATCGGTGGCCCGCCACGGGTACCGCAACGGTTTCTGATCAGCGGACCACCGGTTTCGGGGTGGTTTCCCGGCGCACCGCGCTCCGGGCGGCGGCCGCCGGAGTCGGCGTCGCGGCCGCGGCGGCACTCCCCGTACGGTCGGCCGGCGCGGCGAAAACCCGGGTCGCGGTGCTGGGCGGCGGGGTCGCCGGGCTCACCGCGGCACACGAACTCGCCGAACGCGGGTACGAAGTCACCGTCTACGAACGCCGGGCACTGGGCGGCAAGGCCCGCAGTATGGGCGTACCCGGCACCGGTCGCGGCGGGCGGCCCGACCTGCCCGGCGAACACGGCTTCCGCTTCTTCCCCGGTTTCTACCAGCACGTACCCGACACCATGCGGCGCATCCCGTTCGCCGCCAACCGCAACGGCGTATGGGACAACCTGGTGTCGGCACCCGAAGCCCGCTTCTCGCGAGCCGGCGGCGACGATATCCGCGCTCCTATGACATTCGAGGGCCTGTCGACCCTGACCGCCGACGGTATGCGCGAAAGCCTGGCCTCGGCGATCTCCACCATGCTGAAGATGCCGCCCCGGGAAGGACTGTTCTTCGCCAACCGGCTGCTGGTGTTCAACACCAGCAGCGATGCCCGCCGCCTGCAACAGTGGGAGCGAACCTCCTGGCTCGATTTCGTCGGCGGCCACGAACGATCACACGAGTTCCGGGCGCTGATTTCGCGCACACTGACCAGCCTGCTGGTCGCGGCCAAGGACGAACTGGCCAGTGTGCGGACCATCGGCACGATGGGTGAGCAGTTCCTCGGCAACCCCCTGCAGATCGGCTTCGACGGGGACCTGGACCGGGTCCTCAACGGCCCCACCAACAGCGCCTGGATCGACCCCTGGGTGGCGCTGCTGCGCGATCTCGGAGTGCGGTTCGAGGTCGGCGCCGAGGTCCGCGGCCTCGATATCAGCGACCGGCGGATCACCGGCGCCCGGATCGTCACCGCGAACGGCGGCACCGAAACGGTGACGGCGGATCATTTCGTGGTCGCGCTGCCCGCGGAACGCGCCCGCGACCTGTGGAGCGCCGATATTCTCACCGCCTGGCCCGAGCTGGCGAAGATGAGCCGGCTCTACACCGACTGGATGACCGGAATCCAGTTCTACCTGCGCCGCGGTGCCGCGCTCGGCAGCGGTCACAGCGCCTATATCGACTCGCCCTGGTCGCTCACCTCGATCGCCCAGAACGCTCTCTGGGCGCGCAAACTGCCGGAATACGGCGACGGAACCGTCCAGGACTGCCTCTCGGTGGATATCTCCGACTGGAACACCCCCGGGATCCTGTTCGGCAAAACCGCCAAGGAATGCACCCACGAGGAAATCGCGAAGGAAACGTGGGCGCAGATCCTCGCCCACCTCAACGATCGCGAGGAACTGCTCCGCGATACCGATCTGCATTCCTGGTTCCTCGACCCCGGTATCACCTGGCATGCCGATCGCGGCGAGAACAGCAACGCCGACCCGCTGCTCATCAACACCGCGGGCTCGTGGGACGCACGGCCCGAACCGCACGGCGGAGTCGAGAACCTCTTCCTGGCCGGTGACTATGTGCGCACGAATATCGACCTGGCGACCATGGAGGGCGCCAACGAATCCGCCCGGGCCGCGGTGAACGCACTGCTCGACGTCACCGGGTCGAACGCACCGCGCTGCCGTACCTACACCCTGTACCGCGCCGTCGAACTCGAGCCGCTGCGCCAGGCCGACGCCGCCGACTTCGCCGCCGGACGCCCGAACCGGTTCGATATCCAGTTCTGAAACCGGACCGCGCCGGTTCTTCGCGCTCTGGGAGCGGACTGTCTCCCGTTACCCTCCCCGCGGTCAGGCGGCCTCGGCCGGCGGACCTGGGCCGCCGGCTCGGCGATCAGCCGACGATGTGGTCGACGACCGGTAATCGGCCGGACCGGACAGAGCGGTTCCGCCGCGCACATTGTCACCAGGGCGTGAACTCACCCGCGCCGAATGAGAGCGGGCGCCGCGGATCATTAGACTGCCCGCGTGGCAGATATCTCGGTGCGCGGGCGAACAGCCCTCAGAGTGGCCGACGCGGCGGCGTGGGCATCGCGCAAGGCGGGCCGTGGCAACGGTTCGATGATCGGCGGCCTCCTGGCCCTGCGCATCGATCCCACGATCATGAAGCAACTCGGCCGCGGCAAGCGGACCGTGCTGATCACCGGTACCAACGGTAAATCCACCACCACCCGGATGACCACCGCCGCGCTGAGCACCCTCGGCGAGGTCGCCACCCAGGCCGACGGCGCCAATATGGACGCCGGAATCGTCTCGGCGCTCAACGTCCACCGCGATGCGCCGCTGGCCGCTATCGAGGTGGACGAACTACATCTGCCGCATATCACCGATTCGCTGAAACCCGAGGCGGTGGTCCTGCTCAACCTCAGCCGCGACCAGCTGGACCGGGTCGGCGAGATCAATATGATCGAACGCCGGTTGCGTTCGGGGCTGGCCCGGCATCCGGATACCGTCGTCATCGCCAATTGTGACGATGTGCTGATCACCTCGATCGCCTACGACCATCCCAATGTCATCTGGGTCGCGGCGGGCAGCGGCTGGGCGATGGACGCCACCAGCTGCCCGCGCAGCGGGGAACCCATTCTGTGGGAGGGGCCGCACTGGTACAGCACCGGCGCCGATTTCACTCGGCCACAGCCGGATTGGTGGCTGGACGGGGATAAACTCTGCGGACCCGACGGTGTCCGGCTGCCACTGCGGCTGGCTCTGCCCGGCCGCGCCAACCGGGGTAACGCCGCGCAGGCCGTGGCAGCGGCCGTGGCCATGGGCGCCGAGGTGGAGCAGGCGTGCGCGGCCACCGGCACAGTGCAGGAAATCGCGGGCCGGTACCGCACCGTGCAGGTCGGCGAGCATGCCGCCCGGCTGCTGCTCGCCAAGAACCCGGCCGGCTGGCAGGAAGCGCTGTCGATGATCGACCACAGTGCGGCCGGCCTGGTGATCGCGGTGAACGGGCAGGTCCCCGACGGGGAGGACCTGTCGTGGCTGTGGGATGTGCGATTCGAGCATTTCGAGGACGTCCAGGTCGTCGCCGCCGGGGAGCGCGCGACCGATCTGGCGGTGCGGCTGACCTACGCCGGGGTCGCGCATACCACCGTGCCGGATCCGGTCCGCGCGATCGCTTCCTGCCCGGCGGGGCAGGTCGAAGTGCTGGCCAATTACACGGCGTTCCGCGATCTGAACCGTGACCTCCGGGAGCGCACACAATGAGCGAATCGACCGTCCGGATCGGGCTGGTACTGCCCGATGTGATGGGCACCTACGGCGACGGCGGCAACGCGGTGGTACTGCGGCAGCGGCTGCGGTGGCGCGATATCGACGCCGAAATCGTGGAGATCACCCTGCCCGACCCGGTCCCGGACTCGCTGGACATCTACACCCTCGGTGGTGCCGAGGATTCCGCCCAGCGCCTGGCGACCCGACACCTGCTGCGCTATCCCGGCCTGCAGACAGCGGCCGGTCGCGGCGCCCCGGTCCTGGCCATCTGCGCGGCGATCCAGGTACTCGGCCAGTGGTACGAAACCTCCAGCGGCGAACGCGTAGAGGGTGTCGGGCTGCTGGACGCCACCACCACCCCGCAGCGCACCCGTGCGATCGGCGAGGTCACCACCGCACCACTGCTGCCGGGGCTGTCCGCCCCGCTCACCGGATTCGAGAACCACCGCGGCGGGACAACCCTCGGACCCGCCGCCACCGGCCTCGCACGGGTGACCCGCGGCGTCGGCAACGGTGTCGGCGACGGCCTCGAAGGTGTGGTGCAGGGGTCGGTCCTCGGCACCTACATGCACGGCCCCGCCCTGGCCCGCAACCCGGAACTCGCCGACCACCTGCTCTGCCGGGCTCTCGGCGTGGACTCGCTGCCACCCCTGGATCTCGCCGAGGTGGACCAACTGCGCCGCGAACGGCTGCGTGTTTGATTGCGTCCCCTCCGGTCGGTCGAGGCCGGTGATCTTGTTATGCGCGGGTAGACGAATCCGTGGGCGAGCCTGCTATACGCGGGTAGACGAATTCGTGGGCGGGGGGCTATACGCGGGTAGACCCGTCCGTTAAGGGGCGGGCTGTAATTTTGGAGCCGCGCTGTAATTTTGGAGCCGCGCTGTAATTTTGGAGCCGCGCTGTAATTTGGAGCCGCTCCGCGGCTCGAGGGTGGGGCCCTTATAGGCCCGGTTCTTCACTCCTCCGCTCCTCCGCTTCGCTCCCCCGCTCCGTCGCTCCAGAACCGGGCGGGCCCCACCCGGGGAAGTGAACCATCCGAGGGGCGGGGTGGCTGGTAGTTGCATCCGGGGAGGACTCGAAGGGGTTTTGCACTTGGAGCCGGGGGGCGAGACCCGCGCGCGGCGGGGTGCCGTAGACACTGTTGAGGTGAGCTACGACCATATGCTGCTGCCGTCCGGTGTTGCCGCTACGCCTGCCGAGGTGGATGCGTATTTCGCTACGCAGGAAGGGCGGGTGGAAACGGCCGCGGTGGCGGCGCTGGCGGCCGAGTTGAACGACCGTAATGCCGAGCTTCCGGAAGCGGACAGCTTTCTGAGTGCGCCGGTGGGCGGGGTGCCGTACGGGGCGGCGCTGCATATCGCGAGCCCTTACGATGCGATCGGTTTCGTCCGGAATCTGGTGTTCGAACTGGCGACCCCGCGCGACTACGCCGTCTACGACCCGCAGCTGACCTGGCTGATCGACCCGGCCGGGCATATCCCCGTCACCGTGACGCACGGAGGCGCGGGCGAATTCCCGTACCTGACCGAACCCCTGGCTCATTTCTGGATTCACGAATTGGCCGACCCGAACCCGTATCTGATCGTGGAACGAGAGCCGCAGGTCTATATCCAGACCTACCGGAATGCGACGCAGGATTTCACCCTCGAATACCGCGACGGCGCTCCCGACCGGCATTTCACCACGCAGGTCGAGGACGCGGATACCGTCGCCGACCTGATCTGGGACTGGACCCGCCGCAACCACGAGCGGCTCGACCGGCTGCCCTGGGAACGACTCGAAATGTAAACACCGGCAACTGGGAACGGTAGGCCAACAGCCACACCCCCGAAACAACAACCAACGCCCAGCCCTCGATACTGCGAGACTCACGAGAATGCCGCGGCAACCCGGCCCGGTACCGACTACCGGGCGTTGTAGTGGATCTCACCGGGGCGTTCGGCGTACCCGACGAAACCCACCGAACCGAACGTAACCAGCGGTGCCGCCGAGTCTTACGAGGCCCTGAAAGGTTTTTGCCCCTTGCCCCGGGGGGGGGCGGGCGGGCATGGGCGGGGGGGGCTCCTACCACCCCGCGGCCTAACCGGGGGGGCTATAATTTCATCGGCGGGGCCGGGGCCACGCCCGCGACGGTGACCCGGTCCGCGACCAGTGGGTGGCCGGGTGCGGCGGCCCCCCGGGGCCGGGGGGCGCGGGTACCGTGCCCCCCGGGGGGGGGGGCGGCCCCGGCGCGAACCCCCCCCCCGCCCAACAATAAGGCCGCCCCCCCCG
>NZ_JARWNW010000252.1 GCF_029868325.1 Nocardia carnea | reverse complement strand
CGTTCAGCCCTCGAGGCAATGCGGCGCAGCCGCGAGCATCGAGTGCTGAACGACCACGCCAAGGGGGGCCGAAACCCGCGCCGCCGAAGGCGGCGCCAATAAGCACAGGAGGCTCGTTGGACGACCAGTGGCAGGGCACCGGGCCCGGGCGGCCGGGCGGCGGCGGGCGTGTGCTCGTCACCGTGTTCGCCGTCGTGCTGGCACTCGGGGCTCTTTTCGGATATCGGGGTGAGCTGCCCGGGCTCGCCCGCCCGGGACCGGATGTGGCGGTGGCTCCGGCACGGCCGATGCCGCGGCCGCCGTTGGACGCCGACGACGTCACCCGGGACGTTTCGCCGGTGCTGGTGAACATCACCGCCACCACGCGGGCGTTCGGGGCGGCGGCGGCCGGATCGGGCATCGTTCTCACCGGCGACGGCCAGGTGCTGACCAGCCATCATGTCGTCAAGGGCGCGAAAGCCGTCCAGGTCAGCCGGGTCGCGGACGGAACGGTGTACAACGCACAGGTCCTCGGGTACGACGCCCGCGCCGATATCGCGTTGCTCTCGCTCACCGGAGCCGCCGGCCTGGCGGCCGCCCGGATCGGCAGCTCGTCCGATCTGCGGGTCCGGGACGAGGTCGTGGCGATCGGCAATGCCGGTGGCAGCGGCGCCGCCACCGCCGTTCCGGGCCGGGTCAGCGACCTGGACAGCACGATCATGGCAGTGAACGAACAGGATTTTTCCCGCCAGGCCCTCACCGGGATGCTGGAGATCGAGGCGCCCGTCAGCTCCGGGCAGTCCGGGGGTGCGCTGGCCGATCACACCGGTGCGGTGGTCGGGGTGATCGCGGCGGCATCCGGGGAGCGGGACCCGCGGCCGGGAGATGCCGCCGACCCACCGAACGGGTACGCGGTCCCGATCGATGCGGCCATGCGGGTGGTGCGCCAGATCCGGTCGGGAACACCCACCGAATCGGTGCATATCGGCCCCGCCGCGACCCTCGGTGTGGTGATCTCCGATGCGAGCCCGCGCGGGGCGCGCATCGATATGGCGATCCCGGGACTACCCGGCCAGAGCGCGGGGCTGGCCAGCGGTGAGATCGTGACCTCCATCGACGGCCGGGCGGTGACCAGCGCCCGGGCCCTGCGCACGGCCATCGATACGCGCCGGCCGGCCGAGGTGGTGCGGTTGGGGGTATTGGAAACCGACGGTGACAAGCGGGTCGTGCCGGTGCGGTTGGCGCCCGGATAGGGCCCGCCCGCGGCCGGTGATCAGAACAGCGACAGCCAGTAGTCCTGGAATCGCAGGAACACCAGCACCAGCACCAACGCGTAGAACACTGCCACGAAGGTCCAGCGCCATTCCGCGACCACCCGCAGCGCCCCGCGGTCGTTACCCCACAGCTGTCCGGTGAGCACCGCGAGCAGCGGGGTGATGATCGCCCAGACAACCATGCAGTACGGGCACAGTGCGTTGATCCGGTACAGGCTCTGGAAGATCAGCCAGCAGATGAACAGCGTGCCCGCGGCCGTACCCAGCCACAGCCCCGCCCAGACCCAGCGGGGCAGGCCGATCCCCGCGACCGACAGCACCGCCAGCGTGACGACCACCGAGAACCCGACCACGCCGATGATCGGGTTCGGGAACCCCAGCACCTGCGCCTGATCGGTGACCATCACCGACCCGCAGGACAGCACCGGGTTGAGGCTGCACGACGGGACGTACCCGGGTTCGCTGAGCAGTTTGAAATCTTCGACCAGCAGGACCAGCGACGCTACCCAGCCGGCCAGGCCGGTCAGGAGCATGATCCAGGCGGCCCGCGGCGAGGTCGTGCTCACCGGCCCGCAGCCGCCTGGATCGCGGTGGTCAGGGCGGCGGTATCGAAACCGGTCTTGTCCTGGTTGAGGGTGAGGTTCACCTGCTCACCGTTGACGAATACGGTCGGCGTTCCATCGATACCCTCGGCCAACGACTGGTCCGACATCTCCGCGACGTAATCGTTGTAGGTGCCGTCGCTGATGCACTTGTCGACCGCGGGGTCGGTGTAGCCGGCCTGGTGGGCGATATCGATGAGCTGCTCGTCCGACAGGCCCGCCCCGCCCTCGGGCGGCTGATTCCGGAACATCAGCTCCAGCCAGTCCGGGTATTTTTCGGTGCCCTGGTCCGCGACGCAGTAGGACGCGTTCGCCGAACGAGTGGAGTAGTTGGTGCTGGACATCTTGTCCAGATACCCGACGATGTTGTATTCGATCTGCGCGGTGCCGTCGGCCACCGCCTGCTTCAGTAGCTCGCTGTGATCGGCTTCGAATTGCTGACACACCGGGCACTGCATATCGGCGACGATACGAACCGTCGCGGGGGCCTCGGGCTGCCCGACCCGGATGGCGCCGTTCTCGGTGGCCGCTGCCGGTACCGGTCCGTCGTAGTCGGAACCGGAGTTGCGCACGGCCAACCCGATCCCGATCGCGGCCACCAGTGCCACCAGGACCGCGGTGACGCCCACCTGTATCGCGATCTTGCGATTGCGTTCCGCGCGCTGGGCTGCCGCCAGCGGATTCGGCCGCCCGGGTTTCTTGCTCACCGTGCGTTCACCACGCCTTTCGCTACCTGGATGCCCCACCCGGTGGTAGGCCCGGCGGGGGCGGCCGGATACCCGGCACACCGTCCCCATCATTGCCCGGCTTGCTGAGAGTTTCCACAACCCGCCGCGTGCGGGCCGGTCAGGCGCGCTCGAGGCGGCGTAATTCGGCCGCCGGATCGAACGTGGGGGCCGGCCAGTTCAGGTCCAGTCCGCGCAGGGCTTCGATCAGCAGTTCGGTCACGGCCAGCCGGGCGTACCATTTCGCATCGGCCGGAATCACGTACCAGGGCGCGTACTCGGTGCCGGTGCGGTCCAGTATCGCCTGGTAGGCCTGCTGGTAGGCGGGCCAGTAGCCGCGTTCGTCGATATCGCCGGGGCTGAACTTCCAGTACTTGTCCGGTCGCTGCAGGCGTTGCCGCAGCCTGGCCTTCTGTTCGTCCAGGGAGACGAACAGCGCGACCTTCACCAGCGTCGTACCGTTGTCGACGAGTTCCCGTTCGAATCGGTTGATCTCCTCGTAGCGTCCCTGCCACACCTCCTCGGGGACCAGTCCGTGCACTCGGGCGACCAGCACGTCTTCGTAGTGGGACCGGTCGAACACCCCCAGCTGCCCACCGCGGGGCAGGGCGCGGCGGATCCGCCACAGGAAGTGGTGCTGTTTCTCCTCCTCGGTGGGCACACCGAAGGCGGCGTGGTCCACGCCCTGCGGGTCCACCGAGCCGATCACGTGGCGCACGATCCCGCCTTTGCCGGCGGTATCCATACCCTGCAGGACCAGCAGCACGCTGCGCCGATCACCGGAGCGTCCATTGGCGTAGAGCTTCTCCTGTTCGCCGGCCAGTACCCGCCCGCGCTCGGTGAGCAGCCGTTTACCCGCCTGCTTGTCGCCCGGGAAACCGGGGCGGGCGGAGGTGTCGAGGTCGGCGATCCGCAGACCGTCGGCGCGCAGTGCCCGGCTCGCGGGTTCGTTCCAGTACTCGGCCATCGCAGCAGTATCACAGGCGGGGCGTTCTGGCGCGGATCCCGGCCAGACCGAGCAGTGTGCCGGCGAATTCGGTATCCCCGACCGGGTCCAGGACCAGGACGTCGGCGGTGGTCAGCAGATAGCGTCCGTCACCGCGGATATCCAGCCAGCTGCGATGCCGGGTGGGCGGCGACATCGGATCGTCCGGGGCGACGGTCACGGTGAGGAAACCGCGGGAATCCACCGGTTCCCGCAGTGTTTTCCGGAACAGCGCCGCGTCACAACCGGGAATCGGCACATCGGTGAGTACTGCTTCCTGCGGTTCGCGCAGCGGCCCGTGGGTGCCGCGGCGGGCCGAACCGATCAGCGCGACCAGCCGGTCCCCGAGCTCGTGCGCTTGGCACATCTGCACGGTGACTCTGGTGGCGGTGGCGTGTAGGACGGCGGCGTGGTGCTCTATCACGGCGGCGAAGCCGAGGATCTGCTCGGTTTCCGGCGATTCGCCGTTACGGGGGAGCACCGAGCGTTCTCCGGAGAGGGTGACGGCGGTGGCGTCCGGGCGGGCGCAGAGCATGAGCGCGGCTGCCAGATCGGGGTCGGCCTGTCTGGCGAACCGCTGGGGTAATCGCAGGGCGGCCAGTTCCGATTCGGTGCGGACAACGCTGGCCGGTGCCAGGTTCACGGGGTAGGGCCGGCGCTCCAGGCCCGTCTCGGCGGCCCAGACGTAACTGAATTCGTCGGGGGTGAATATCCATTTCACCGGTGCGGGCTCCCACGGTCGGCGCCGGTGGACGTATCGGGGAACCTGGGCACCCGATCCCCGGAAGCCGGGAGTGTGGGGAGGTAGATGGTGGTCATCGCATCCTGCGCGTCGGCCGTGGCCGCGGCCGAGGCGATATCGTGGTCCATCCGCCGCCGGCCGCCGTGAACGGCCTCGGCCGCCGGGTCGTCGAGCGGGCGGTACGGTCGCGGGGCGGCCAGCGCGGCCCGCAGTGTTTGCGCCGCATCGGAATTACCCGTCATGATCCGCTGCAGCGCCCGGCAGACATCGTGGGTCGCCTCACCGGTGCGGATGAAATCCTGGGTGGCCTGCCACGCGGCGGTTGCCGTGTGCCCGGACCAGCCGCCGAATTCCCGGCGGGCGGTATCGGCGAAGGTCGCGAAGGCCGCGGCCACGGCGTCGGCGTTCGATTTCCAGGCAGTGGCCGATGCGCCGAGGGCGGCGGGGTCGAGTACTTCGTGGACGCGGTCCCAGATCTCCTGATGGGTGAAGCTGCCGAAGCATTCGCGTTCGGGCGCGAAAGGTGGGTCCAGTTCGGCGAATTCAGCCATTTCCGCCCCCTTCGGCCTGCGCGGCGACGGCGAGCGCGGCCCGGTTCGCGAGATCGGCTTCGGTGAGCCGGCCCGCGGCCGCCAGATAGGCCGCTTTGAACCGGAGGGCGGTTTCCTGCAATGCGGTGAGGGTGTCCAGATACTCGACGGCTTTACCGGCGAAGCCGGCGGCGAGGGCGTGCCCGGTGGGCAGATCGGGAAAACCGGCGGTACCGGGGGCCGCGGCGAGTTGCCGGCCGCCGGCCCGGGCCGCTTCGAGATCCGTGACCAGCGCATCGCAGGCGGCCGCGAGGCGCAGGGCGACATCGTCGGTGAGGGTGAAGGAATCCGTGCCGCCGGTCGTGGCAGCCGCGTACAACCGCCGGGCCGCACCCTGGCCCAGTTCCGGGAGCGACATCTGGAATCCCCCTTCCGGACCGTTGGTACGACCCGTGACTCTACCGACGAGTAGCCCGCGGCGCCCGCGAAAACCTGTCGTGCCGGGGGATCGCACTGTGAAATGGCGCACGAGACAGGTGTTTTGCACACGGCCGGGTGAGTCAGACCCCGCTGTTCGAGGTGGTGGACCGTCCCTCGTGCCGCGGAGCGCCGGCCGCCGGCTTCACCGCGGTGAGGTACTGCAGGAACCGGTGCATCTGCTGATCGATATCGATCAGCCCGGCCGCGGCGAACAGATCAGGGAAGGTCTGTCCGCCGAACATGCGCAAACCGCTGACCGCGGCGGTGCGCCGGGTCAATTCGCCGAATGCGTTATCGGGGCGGTAGCTGGTGGTGACCGCCAGGCGGCCCCCCGGGGCCAGCACCCGGATCATCTCCCGGGCCGCGTCCAGTGGGTCGGGGATCAGGTAGAGCGCGCCGAAACAGCAGACGGCGTCGAAGGTTCCGTCCGCGAACGGTAGATACCGGGCGTCGCCGCGCACATAGCCTGCCCGCGGCCCGGCATTGTCGGCCAGTGCGCGGGCCAGCATCGGCGGTGAGTAATCGATACCGGTCACATATCCGTCCGCGGGCACGTGCTCGCTGAGATAGCGCGTGAAATTACCCGGACCGCAGGCAATATCCAGAACGCGCCGGGCCGTGCCCAGCCGCAGCGATTCCACCGCGAAGCGACGATCGGCGCCGGTGCTGCGACCCGAGGCGAGGTAGAAAAGCGTGGGCCGCCAGGCCCGTTCGTACACCGCCGCCAGCGCCGGGGCGTTCATCGTCCGCCGGGCGAGGTTCATACCAGCGGCTCCACAGCGATGGTCATTCCCGCGGCCCGCAGCCGTTCGGTCAGGACATCGCCCATGGCGGCGGCCGGGGTGAGGATGCCCGCGATATCCGGTTTCGGATCGAACGCCAGCGCCAGCCCGCTCTCGCCGAGCAGTACTGCGGTCGCCTTGTAACCCGGATCGCCCTGGCCGGCGAAGGTCGCGAGATAGCGTGCGCCCGAGGTGGTGCGCGTGTAGGTGCGCATCCGGAACCAGCCGTTCTCCCGGGTCCGTTCGCCGGGACCGGTACCGGGCGCGGGCAGGATCCGGTCCAGCAGGGCGCGGCCGGCGCGGAACCGCGACAGCAGGCCACCGGCCGCGATACCCGCCACCACACCGCCGGAGATACCGGCCGCGACCACGGGCGCCAGCCGCGAATTACCCGCGCCCATGGTTTCGCGGTAGCGGAAGTTCTTGCCGTACACCCAGCCGAGCAGGCCGTTGCTGCGGCGCACGATCTTGGTGTTGTGGGCGGCCATGATGAATGTGCCCACCCAGCCGTCCAGACTCGGGTCGATCTCGCGGGCCCGTTCCAGGACGAGATCGGATTGCCGGCCGACCTCGGGGTCCATGGATTTATCGGGGCTCAGGGAATACGGATGGCTCAGGATCGCGCCCTTGGATTTGTCCGCGGCGACAGCCTCCATCATCGCGCGCCCCGAATCGATCGTGCCGCCGCTCACCCCGCCGCGCAGGGTGGCGATCAGTGTGGTGTCGCCGAGTTCGCCGGTGTTGTCCGCGACCGTACGCCGGTAGAGCTGGTAGACACTCAGATCCGACGGCACCGAATCGTAGCCGCAGGAATTCACGATCTTGGCGCCGGTACGTGCGGCCTCGTCGTGATACGAGTCGATCGCCTCCCGGATGAACAGCGGTTCACCGGTCAGGTCCGCGTAATGCGTGCCGGCTTTCGCGCAGGCGGCGACCATCGGCATCCCGTACCGCAGATACGGGCCCACCGTGGTGATCACCGCGGTGGTGCGGGCGGCCAGCGCGTCCAGGGAATCCTGGTCGGTGCTGTCGGCCACCACCAGGCACCAGTCGTGCGCGCCGATCTCGTCGCGGACGGCCGCGAGCTTGTGTTCGGAGCGGCCCGCCAGCGCGATCCGCGCCGTCGCGGGGGCGGCGCCCAGCAGGTACTGGGCGGTGAGTTTGCCGACGAAACCGGTCGCGCCGAAAACGATCAGGTCGAATTCGCGTGTATCGGTCATGAAATGAACCCCTCGTGGATGTGCTGTCGTGGACGCGGTCAGCCGGTGCGGCGCCTACCGCGTTTACGCGGCCGGCGCCGGTCCAGCCATTCCCGGTGGACCCTGCCGAGTTCGGTAACCGGCTCGTCGCCGTACAACCATTCCCGGGCTATCCGATGCCAGTTCGCCGTGGCCTCCAACTGTCCCAGCATCCCGAAGGTCAGGAAATCGGCGCGCCGGGAGAACAGATGTTCCGGGGGTAGGTTCTGCTGTTTCATCCCGGTGAATTCGCTCGAGCGCGGGTCGACGGCGAGGAGGAACGCACCGCTGGCCAATTCCGGAGTGATGGTGAGTTCCTGGTCCACCAGACACCATTCGGACGCCGAGAGCACATATTCCAGGCATTCCTCGACGCCGATCTCGTCGGTCGAATCGATGACCCCGCGCTGGACCATCAGATCCCGCAGATCCGCACCGCGATCCTCGGCGGCCGCGCACAGGCAGATCGCCTCGAACCGTACATGTTCCGGATCCATCCGGTTGAACAGCCCGAAATCCAGGAAACCGACGCGGCCGTCCTCGGCGAGCAGGACATTCCCGGGATGCGGGTCGCCACAGAATTCGTTGAACGTGAAAAGCGAACCCACATAGAAGCGGTAGATGATCTCGCCGACGCGGTCGCGTTCGGCCCGCGGCATGGCGCGAATATCCTCGAAGGCCGTTCCGGCCAGATACTCGGTGACCAGCACCCGCTGCGTACTGTGCTCGAGCACCGGCTGCGGGACCACGATGAACGGGTGGCCGGCGTAGAGCGTCGCGATATCGCGCTGGGTTTCGGCCTCGATGTGATAGTCGAGTTCGGATTCCATGTTCAGCCGCAGCTCGTCGAGTACCGCGGGGGTCACCCAGGGCATGGCCGACTGCAGGACCCGCCGGAACATGGTCAGATTCTTGAGGTCGGCCCGCACGGCGGCATCGATCCCCGGGTACTGCACCTTCACCGCGACCTGCCGGCCGTCGTGCAACCGCGCCAGATACACCTGCCCGATCGAGGCGGCGGCGATGGCCTCCGGTTCGAATTCGGCGAACACCGCGTCCAGCGGCTGCCCGTAGTCCTCCTCGATCACCGCGCGCATCGCCTCGAACGACACCGACGGCGCGGCATTACGCAGAACCGCCAGCCGTTTCTGGAACCGTTCGCGGTGATCCGGCGGGACCAGGTCGAGATCGAGCACCGACATCATCTGGCCCAGCTTCATGGCCACGCCCTTCATGGTGCCCAGCACCATGACCAGCTGTTCGGTACTGCGCAGAATCGATTCCTCGGCCATCCGCGCCCGCACCGCCTCCGAGCGGCCGCGCATCGAGAGCCGGGCGCGCTGGGTGCGCACCATCGACCCCGCGGCGACCGCACCCAGTTTGGTGCCGCGGGCCAGCCGGGAAGTCGGCACTTGTTTCGCCATCGAGGTACCTCCGTTGGTGCCGACGCGCGCCTACGGTGGCCGGAGAACTCAGCCGGTTCTCCGCCGCCGCACGGCAATCAGACTAGCCAAACCGGCGGGGTTGTCGAGCCCGGCGAGCCGGGTGGCTCAGACGGCCTGGTCGCCGGAGGGGATCGGCGGCAGCACGTGCTCCTGGGCGCCGAACTTGTCGCGTGAACCGCCGGCGCGGGCCATCCCCTCGATGGCGCTCCACACCATCATGGTGAGGTAGTCGATCACCTCGTCGCGATCCATCGACTTGTTGGTGGTCCACCAGTGGGTGGCGAGCTGGATACCGCCGACGATCACATACGACCACAGCATCACCCCCTCGGTTTCGATACCGAGGGCGCTGCCGCGTTCGGTGATGGCGGCCGCCACCACCTCGGCGAACAGCCGCTCGAAATCGGCCAGCGAGGACGGGTCGCCGGAACCGGTGCCCATGATGAACCGGTAGACCTCGGGGTCGTCATCGACCGCACCCACGTATTCGGCGAGCGCGGAACGCACCAGCTGGTACTCGTCGGCGTCCAAACTGATCGCCCCGTACACCCGGGGCATCAGGGTGATCTCGATGAACCGCTGCATAGCGGCATTGACCAGATCGTTCTTATCGGCGAAATAGCGGTACAGGACGGTTTTGGAGACGCCGATCTCGGCGGCGATCTCGTCCATCCCGGCACTACCACCGCGGGTACGCACCGCCGCCAGCGTGCCGTCGACGAGTTCCTCTCGCCTATTGATCTTGTGCTGGCGCCAGCGACGTTTCCGCCCGTCGGTCCGCGGGGCACGCACCGGCGCCGATCGATCGGCGGGATTCCCGATATCGAGCAGGTCATCGGTGGACAGCGTGGGCTCCTCGGTCCGTTCGGTTCGGTTCCTCCACTCTAGGCTGTGTTGTTTCGGCGCGCTGGCGCGCGCGGGTTTTGGCCCCTTTGGACCAGGCGTCCAGCCCCCTATACTCGCGCCTGCGGCGCTTTGCCCCGCGGGCTTAACGCATGGACGGGCCAAAACCTCTGAGGGCCTCGCTGGACTCGGCGCCGCTGCTGGTCAAGTTCACCGTGGTCCGGTCGAGGGGACGCCTTGATCTCCCCCTTTCGGGCATCCGTATGGCCCATATCAATGGGTTCGGGGCCCGTCTCGTTCTGGAGCGACGGAGCGGGGGAGCGAAGCGGAGGAGCGGAGGAGCGGAGGAGTGAAGAACCGGGCCCGTACGGCCCCCACCCCTCGAGCCGCGGAGCGGCTCCAAAATTACAGCCCGCCCCTTCGCGGATGGGTCGCCCCAACACCATGGTCAACCGGCACCCCGGCCCCCACGGCTCACTGCGCGACCAGGGTCACCCGGGGCAGGCTTACCCCGCGCTACCGGAGGCGCCGCAAACAACACAGCAGAATGGAAGCTATGCAGAAAGCGACCGGCAGCAGTGCGGTGCTCGATTCCGCTCCCGCGACTCCCGGCCCCGGCGGTTCGGCGCAACCACCGGGCGTCTTCTCGACCCTCACCGATGACGCGGCCAAACGGCGTGACCTGCGGCGGATGAAGATCGTGGCCACCGGGCTGCTGGCGGTGGCGACCGTCATCTACCTGGTGTGCCGCTGGCTGGAGTCCCGCGGTGGTGCCGGTGACTGGGTGGGCTATGTGCGGGCCGCGTCGGAGGCGGGGATGGTGGGGGCGCTGGCCGACTGGTTCGCGGTGACGGCGTTGTTCAAGCATCCGCTGGGCCTGCCGATTCCGCATACCGCGATCATCCGGCGTAAGAAAGACCAGCTCGGCGCCAGTCTGGGCAACTTCGTCGGCACCAATTTCCTCTCGCCGGAGGTGGTCACCGCGAAGGTGAACTCCGCCCAGATCCCGTGGCGGGTGGGGCGCTGGATGGCGAATCCGGCCAATGCCGCGCGGGTGGCGGACGAGAGTTCGACGATTCTGCGCGCGGTGGTCGGAGTGCTCCGGGACGAAGATGTGGAGCAGGTGATCGATAACACGATCGTGAAGCGGATCGCCGAACCGCAGTGGGGTCCGCCGATCGGCCGGGTGCTGGCCGAACTGCTGGCCGACAATCGCCAGTTGCCGCTGGTCGACCTGCTGGCCGAGCGTGCCCACCAGTGGGCGCTGGGTAGTCAGGAGACGGTCGACCGGATCGTCATGGGGGAGGCCCCGCAGTGGGCGCCGAAGTTCGTGAACGTGCTGCTCTCGGAGAAGGTGTACCGCGAGCTCGTCGAATTCACCTGGAAGGTGCGCTCGACCCCGGATCACGAGGTCCGGCTGGCCGCGAACCGATTCCTCGAGGAATTCGCCCATGACCTGCAGTACGACGAGGCAATGATCGCCAAGGCGGAGCGGATCAAAACCCAGATCATGGGGCGGGAGGAGATCACCGGCCTGGCCGAGGCCACCTGGCGGGCGGCCAAGCGGCTGATCCTGGAATCCGCCGACGATCCGGACAGCACGTTGCGCCGGAAGGTGGCGGAGAACGTGCAGCAGCTGGGTGAGCGGTTGCGCGACGATACCGATGCCCGCGCCAGGGTGGACGGGTGGATCGAGCGCGGGGCCCGGTATCTGGCCGCCAACTACGCCGACGAGATCGCCACCATCGTCAGCGATACCGTCGCCCGCTGGGATGCGGAGGAGGCCAGTAAGAAGATCGAGGTCCAGGTGGGTCGTGATCTGCAGTTCATCCGTATCAACGGCACGGTGGTGGGCAGTCTCGCGGGTCTGTTGATCTACACCGTCTCCCATCTGATGTTCGGCGGATGACGCCGGCGCGGGAGTGTCCGACATCTTGCTAGCAGAAGTGCTTGCTATTGCTAGCACCCTGTTCTATCGTTGCGTACGTACAAGCCAGAAGGTGAGTGATGGCCGAAGAGCCCCACGTTTCCGCTCAGTACACCGGCGATCCGGCGGCCACCGCCGGCGGCGGCGACAAGGCAGCCCGCGTGGTGAACGCGGCGCAGGACATCGGCGGGTTCATCCGGGCACAACGCGAGGCCGCGCAGGTCTCGCTGCGACAGCTCGCCCAGCTGGCGGGGGTCAGCAACCCGTACCTCAGCCAGATCGAGCGCGGTTTGCGAAACCCCTCCGCCGAAGTGCTCACGCAGATCGCCAAGGCGCTGCGGGTCTCTTCGGAGGTGTTGTACGTGCGCGCCGGCTTCCTAGAGCAGCGGGCGCACAGTCCCGTCCGGGATGCCCTGCTGGCCGATACCGCGATCAGCGAGCGGCAGAAGCAGGTCCTCCTGGACATCTACGAATCGTTCCGCCGGGAGAACGGGCCGGAGGAAACGATCGCCCGGGACAGCGTTGTTCCACCACCGAACACCGACGCTCCGCCACGCCAGGAGAACGATAAATGACCGAGAAGAACACCACTGTGAAACCGCTGTTCGCCACCGTCGGTGCCACGGACGCCGTCTACACCGCTGTTCTCGACGCGGTGACCCAGGTGCGGGAACGCGCCACCGACGTCAACGGCCGTGTCGACGAGGCCCGCGAGCGGTTCGCCGGTCTGCCCGCCGATGTGCAGACCCAGTTCGAACAGATCCGGGCGCGGCTTTCCGAGCTGCCCTCGGAACTGCCGGAGGATCTGGCCGAGCTGCGCGAGAAGTTCACTTCCGAGGAACTGCGCAAACTGGCCGAGCAGTACTACCGCCAGGTGCTCGATCTCTATTCCGATCTGGCCGTCCGCGGTGAGGAAACCGTGGAGCGGCTGCGTGCGAACCACCTGGTCGAAGAGCAGGTCGGCCGGGTCGAGAGCTTCTACAAGGACGCCAGCGGCCGGGCCGAGGAAGTGATCGACCGGGTGTCGGGCCTGATCGCCCGGTCCGGCAAGACCCCGGCGGAGGCTGCGCCGGTGGTGGAGGCCGAAGCTCCTTCCGCACCCGACGTCGTCGACGCCGAAGTGGTGGAACCGGCTCCCGCGCCCGAACCGGCTCCGGAACCGGTGAAGAAGGCGCCCGCGGCCAAGAAGACCGCCGCGAAGAAGACGCCGGCCAAGAAAGCCGCCCCCAAGTCGGTCTGACCTGCCGATGTGGGCTCGCGCCCCCGTGCACCTGTGGTGTACGGGGGCGCTGCTCCTATCATGGTGGGGTGCAGCAGGTGTATGGCTTGACCGGATGGATCATGGCCGCGCTGTGGCTACTGGCGATCAGCGCGACGGTGTTCGCGCTGGTGCATGCCGTGCGCCAGCGTTCGGACGCGTTCACCGCGGTCGACAAACTGACGAAACCGATTTGGCTGGGCATTCTCGGCGCGGCCGCGCTGCTGATGCTGCTCAGTTTCCCCTCACTGGGGTTGCTGGCGTTCATCGCCATTATCGCGACCGGTATCTACCTCGCCGATGTGCGGCCGAAGGTGGACGAGGTTCAGCGCGGCCCCCGCTGGTAGGTCGCCGGCTGGCGAGGTTCACTCCTGCGCGTTACTGTGTCGGTTAGTAACACAAAGGAGTGTCGATGCGTGCGATGATGTCGGAGCTCTGGGACGCCCTCGCCCATCAACTGGATGGGATCTTCGAGGTGCACCGGGCCGGCCTGCGCAGCCGCGGCGGATACCGCAACCCCGCGCTCAACCCGCCGAGCGCGGAACATCAGGTCATCGATGTGCGGGCCGCCGACGGAGCCCGGCTGCGTGTGCACGCGTACGGTCCGGAAGACGCGCAGCCCGTGGTGTTGATCCACGGCTGGACCTGCTGCCTCGAATACTGGAACCCGCAGATCAACGCCTTCGCCGGGGAGTACCGGGTAATCGCCTTCGATCTGCGCGGGCACGGGGAAAGCGAATTCGGCCGGCCCGATCAGCTGGACTGCCATCTGCTCGCCGACGATCTCTGCGCGGTCCTCGACGCCGTGCTGCGGCCGGGGCAGCGGGCGGTGCTGGTCGGGCACAGCCTCGGCGCGATGACAGTGCAGGCGTGGGCCGGAAAATATCCGCAGCGCGTGCTCGATCAGGCCGTGGCAGTCGTGCTGGCCAATACCGGGCCGTATGCCCTGGTGGACGAGACCACCGTCGTGCCGTTCTTCAACCGGCCGCTACCACTGCTGGACCGGAAGGTGCCGTTGCCGATGTGGCTCGGGCGGGGCGGTCTGAGTGCCCGGATCGTCCTCCCGCCGATCGCGCCTGTGCGCTGGGTGTTCGCGCGGCAGATCATGAGCCTGGACGCCGAACCGGAAACCATCGACTTCGGGCTGAATATCGTGCGGTCCTGCCGCTCCTGGGTGCGGTCGGAATTCGGCCGGCTGCTGGCGGAGATGGATCTCGGCGATGCCGCCCGTCAACTGCTGGTGCCGACCACCGTCGTCGCGGGTACGGCCGACGATATGACACCCGCCGTACATGCCGAGCAGATCGCGGAGTGGCTGCGGGAAACGGGTCACCTTGCCCGGTTCGTGCTGCTGCCCACCGGGCATCTGGGCACTGTCGAAGCGATCGATCGCTTCAACGAAATCCTCGGTGAGGTGCTCGCCTCGGTGCGTGCGCCCGCCGAAGAAGCCGCCGGCTGACCGCGCGCACCGGCGGCAGGCCCGCTCAGGAGAAGACGACGGTGCGCTTGCCGTGCACCAGTACCCGGCTTTCCAGATGCCAGCGCAGGCCGCGCGCCAGCACCACCCGTTCGATATCGCGCCCCTGGCGGACCATATCGCTCACCCCGTCGGCATGATCGACGCGGATCACGTCCTGTTCGATGATCGGGCCCGCGTCCAGTTCCGCCGTCACATAGTGGCAGGTGGCGCCGATCAGTTTGACGCCGCGCGCGAAGGCCTGATGGTAGGGGCGGGCGCCGACGAAGGACGGCAGGAAACTGTGGTGGATATTGATGGCTCGTCCGGCCCAGTGCGCACACAGTCGTTCCGGTAGCACCTGCATGAAGCGGGCGAGCACCACCGCGTCGGGATCGTGTTTGTCCACCAGCTCGCGGACCTGCTCGAAAGCCGGTCCGCGTTCGGCCGGATTCTTGGGAAAGGGCACATGATGGAACGGGATGCCGTGGGCTTCGGTCATGGCGGCCAGATCCAGATGGTTGCCGATCACGGCCTCGATCGTGGCGGGCAGTTCCCCCGCGGTCGCGCGCCCGAGCAGATCGTGCAGACAGTGACCTTCCTTGCTGACCAGTACCACCGCCCGCCGGCGCAGCCCCGAATCGTGCACCTGCCATTCCGTGTCCGGGCCGAGCTCATCGGCGATCTGTCCGAACCGTTCCCGCAGTTCCTCGACCCCGAACGGCACGGTCGACGCCTTGATGGACTGCCGGGTGAAGAACCAGCCGGTCTCCAGATCGGAGTGATAACCCGCCTCCAGGATGGACCCGCCGAACTCGGCGATGAACGAGGTGATGGCGGCAATGATGCCCGGGCGATCACGGCAGCCCAGGGTCAGCACATATCGGCGATCGTCGGACACGGCGGAAACCATGAGACGAGCCTAGCCGTGTCGTCCGACGCTCCCTCGGTGCGCGGGCAGCAACTGTGCAGGGTTTCACTGAACTCCGCAGGGCCACTGGGTTCGCAGCGGTGGTGCGCCGGTTCTGTGTGCCGGTGCGGGCCGTCTTGCCCGGTCAGTGGGTTCGTCCCGGTATGAGCCGGTTGCGCTCAGAGGGCGTAGAAGGGGTCGGCATAACGGAATTCGCCGAGGATCTGGGAGTCGTAGGCGGTCAGCGGGCGCACCTGGAAATGACTGGCCCACTCGGGCCGGTCGGGGATGATGCCGAGGCGTTCGGCCGGTTGGAATCCGAAACGCGGGTAGTAGTCGAGACTGCCGAGCAGGCCGATGAGGGGTTCGTCGAGGGCGTCGGCGGCGCCGACCACCGCATGCAGGAGCGCCGATCCGATACCGCGGTGCTGCCGGTCGGCGAGCACCCCGATCGGGCCCAGCGCGAGCACCGGGAACGGGCCCACCGTGGCCCGGGTGACACAGACATGGCCGACCACCGCATCGCCGGACACCGCGACCATGGACAGTGTCGGGATCCAGCCGGGATCGCTGCGCAACTCCGCCATGAGCGCCACTTCGGGAGGATCCTGCGTACCACCTCCACCGGAGGTGGCGTACTGGGCAGCGAACGCGCTGCGGTGTACGGCGGCCACGGCGGCGGTATCGACGCCACGTTCGCGACGGATCAGCAACGTCGTCCTCTCAGATGTGCCCGATTGCGATACGAGTGTTCCCGACGAACAAGAGGCCCGCAACGGAATTCGAACCGGGTGTGCCAGACTCTCGTCCCATGGCCGATTCCGTATCGCTGACCCGGTCCGAGGTGGCCGCAATGATCGACCACACGCTGCTCGCCCCGGAAGCGACCAGCGCGGATGTTACCGCCCTCGTGGCCGAGGCCCGGGAGCTCGGCGTGTACGCGGTCTGCGTTTCGCCGGCCATGCTGCCGGTGCGGGCGCCGGGCGTGGTGGTGGCCACGGTCGCCGGGTTTCCGTCCGGGAAACACCATTCGCTGATCAAGGGTGCGGAGGCTCGGCTCGCGGTGGATCAGGGAGCGGCGGAGGTCGATATGGTCATCGATATCGGCGCAGCGGTCGCGGGCGATTACGCCGCCGTACTCGCCGATATCATCGTGGTCCGCGAGGCGATCGACCAGCGCGCGGTGCTGAAGGTGATCATCGAATCGGCTGCGCTCACCGACGCAGCGATCGTCGAGGTGTGCCGGGCCGCCGAACAGGCCGGCGCCGATTTCGTGAAAACCTCCACCGGCTTCCACCCCGCCGGCGGCGCCGACCCCCATGCAGTCCGGTTGATGGCCGACACCGTCGGCGGCCGCCTCGGTATCAAAGCCAGCGGCGGCATCCGCACGGCAGAAGCAGCCGCCGAACTGATCACCGCCGGCGCCACCCGCCTAGGCCTCTCCCGCAGCCGAGCAGTCCTGGACGGCTTCCCCGAATAGGGGCAGCAGCACCCGGCCCGCACCGCCGAATTCACCACTCAGCAGGAAGTACTGCCCTCCGGCGGCGCCGGCAACTCCGCCTGCCCACCTTTCAGGTCGATCTCGACACCGTTATCGGTGACCCGCAACTCCGTCGGCTCCAGACCCAGCGGGTAGACCTGCATACTCTCGGTCATCAGGTTCACCACCCCCTCGGCCAGATCCTCCGGTACCCCGATCCCCAGGAACTGCGCCTGTCCGACCTCCAGCTGCACTTTCCCGTCCACGATCTGCGGCGTGATCTGGAGTTCACCCAGCCCGCCCAGCACCGCCATGGTGAGTTTCCCGGAGTCCGGATCGGACCGGACCTCGCTGACGAGGCCCTGCAGCGTCTGGGCCATTCCCTCGTTGCTCCAGCTGACGTCGGCGTTCGAGCTGCCGATCGTGCTACCGCTGTTACTGCCCTCCGGCATCTGGATATCGTGGAACTGCGCGTGTACCTGCATATCGACCGCGGGGCCGAATTCGGCTCCTTCGCTGTCGACGTCCATCCGCGAAACCTTCCCGTCGATCCAGGTGACGAGTAGTGGTTTGGCGCCGAAGCCGACGTTGATCTGCGAGCCCATCTCCTTTTCGAACTGGCTGCTGATACAGCTCGCGATCCGGTGCCGCGCATAGGCTTCACCGCCGATCAGCGCGGCGGCCACCAGTACGGCGGCGGTGATCACGGCGATGACCGCGGTCCGGCGACTGACCTTCGGTACCGACAGGTTCTTGGTGGGCATGCACGCGATTGTTCCGCATTATTCTGTGCCGGCTCTGAGGCCCGGGTGTGGGCAGATGGTGAACGTGGCGACGTCAGCGGCGGTCGGCCGGCGGGGTTTGTGAGATGGGACACACGGCGTGGCCCGCATGTCACGCGGGCGCGACGGTGGTCCAGGGGACGGTGAGGATATTGTCGCGCATCCGGCGACGCCGGTCGTGGACCGGCCAGCCCTGTTCGCGCAGCAGGTCGGCAGCGGCGCGCCAGCGGATGCGCGGGCCGAACACGGCCAGTGGTGCGGTATGTGCCCAGGCCAGGTCGGCCGCCGACAGCAGTGCATGGATACGTTCGCCGGGGATATTGCGGTGGATGAGCGCTTTGGGGAGCCGTTCGGCGAGGTCGGACGGGCGTTCGACGGTCAACGGGTCCCAGGCCAGTGTGAGGCTGCGCGGGCCGGACCTGTCGAGGAGTACCCAGGCGCAGCGCCGGCCGAGTTCGTCGCAGGTTCCCTCGACCAGCAGCCCGCCCGGTGCCAGGCCCGACACGATCGTCGCCCAGGCATCGGCGACCGCCGATTCCGGATATTGCCGCAGCACGTTGAACGCGCGCACGAGATTCGGTCGCAGGCCGGCCAATTCGAAGCCGCCGCGGGCGAAGCGCACACCGTCGCGGGCGGGGACGACGCGGGCCGGGTCGATTTCCAGGCCGACCACGCGGACATCGGGGCGGACTGTGCGCAGCCGCGCGGCCAGTTCCAGCGTGGTCCACGGTTGCGCGCCGTAACCGAGGTCCACCACGAGCGGATCGGCGGCGCGGTGCAGCATCTCGGTGATCTGTGGATCGTGGACGAGCCGGCGGTCACTGCGGCGGAGCCGGTTCGTTCCGGTGGTACCCCGGGTGACCGTGCCGAGGGGGGTGTTCAGAGTTTTCGGTCGTCCAGCCACTTCTGGGTCACTTCGGCCTCGGCGCGGAACAGATCGACCAGATTCACCAGCATGAGCTGTTCCAGCCGCGGCCCCATCATCGGGATGAATACTTTCGCATCCGAGGAGATGCGCATGGTGCACCCGGTATCGGTGGGGAACAGGCGCATGGTCCCGGTGAGACTGCCGGGCCCGGCCGGGATGGAGGCGGAGTACTTGCCCTCGACCTCCGGGCCGAATGGGCCGTAGCTCTCCTTCCGGGTGATGACCATATCTTTGCGCATCACCGTCTGCGCGACCTCGGGCAGCATTTCGCGGGGCAGGATGTGATGCAGTACCACGTCGATGCCGTCCTCGCTCGCGTCGATCGAGACCACCTCGTTGGGCGAGTACTTCCGCATTTCGATCATCCGGGCTTCCCAGTAATCCCGGTTCGTCAGCGCCGCGTACACCTCTTTGGTGGTGTGCAACGGGTAGCGGGCGGAATAGTCCAGTCGGCGAGCCATGCGCGGTAGGTTACCGTCCGGTTGCGCCGGTGCGGGCGGAGAGGCCGGGCAGCCGCCGCTACCCCTGTTCGGCGATCCAGCCGTTGGTGAATTCGGTCTCCTCGGCCAGCAGCTCGGTGAGACGTTCCGCGATGGCCTCCTCGATCTTGCGACCGAACAGCGGGACCTTCACCTCGATCGACCCGGAGATCTCGGCGACGGCGCCGGTGGGTTCGTCGGTGGCGGTGATGGTGCCACGCACCTCCGCGGGCGCGCCCTCGACCCGGGCCTCGAAACTGCCGGTGGTCCCGGACCACAGTTCGGTGCGCGGAATCATCAGATCGCCGGGGTGCACGGCGGTGATGGCGGGCGGCAGCAGATCGGCCGGAATGGACTGCACGACCTCGATACGAACCTGTTCACCGTCCAGATTCAGGGAAACGAACCGGGCGTTCGGCCCGCCCACCGCGGCGATACGGTCCTGCCAGTACTTCTCGGTGCGGAACGCTTCGCGCACCGCGGCAACCGGGTGAGAGTAGCGAGCCGTATACGCCAGCGCTGTAGCCATGACCGGACACGCTACCGTCTGGTCGTGCGAACTTCTCGGGTTGTCCCCGTGGACGAACTGCGGCAACTGCTGGCCGGAACGGGCGCGCTGGTGCGCTCCGCGGTCCCGCTGGCGGGGCTGACGACGCTGCGGGTCGGAGGCCGGGCCACGGTCGCCGAATGCGCCGGCACCGATGCCCTGGTGGCGGCTGTTCGCGCGCTGGACGCGGCCGGGGTTCCGGTACTGCTGCTCGCCGGCGGGTCCAATCTGCTCGTCTCCGACGACGAGGTGCCCGGGGTAGTGGTCCGGATCGCGACCGAGGGCGTCGAACTGGGCGCCGATTCGGTGACCGCGGACGCGGGTGCGAACTGGGACGGGGTGGTCGCGAAAACCGTGCGGGCCGGGTTCGGGGGCTTGGAATGCCTGTCGGGGATTCCGGGATCGGCCGGGGCCACGCCGGTGCAGAACGTCGGCGCTTACGGCGTGGAGGTCGCCGATCTGCTGCGCCGGGTGCGGCTGCTGGACCGGGCGTCCGGCGAAACCCACTGGGCCGAACCCGGTGACCTCGGGTTCGGGTATCGGACGAGCCGGCTCAAACACCGATCCGATGCGGTGGTGCTGGCGGTGGAGTTCGCCCTCGACCCCAGTGGGGCCAGCGCCCCGCTGCGCTATCGGGAACTCGCGCAGCGGCTGGGCGCCGCGGGAGGTGAGTCCCGGCCGGCGGCCGTTGTCCGCGAAACGGTTCTCGGCCTGCGCGCCGGAAAGGGGATGGTGCTCGATCCCGCCGACCACGACACCTGGAGCGCCGGTTCTTTCTTCACCAACCCCGTGATCGCCCACGACCGGGTGGACCGGGTGCGCGCCACGATCCGCGACCAGCTCGGTGAGGTGAAGGTCCCGGAATTTCCCGCGGACAACGGGGTGAAATTCTCGGCCGGCTGGCTGATCGAACGTGCCGGCTTCGCCAAGGGGTTCCCGGGCCCGGATGCCGCCGCCCGGCTGTCGACCAAACACACGTTGGCCCTCACCAACCGCGGCCCGGCCACCGCCGCCGATATCGTCGCGCTCGCTCGCACGGTACGCGATGGGGTGGCCGACCGGTTCGGCATAACCCTGACACCGGAGCCGGTAACGGTCGGCGTGGAAATCTGACGCCCGCCGGCCTGAGCGCGCGGGCACCTCTGGGCGGATTACCCGATCGCCGGGACCGCAACCGAGCCGGTGACCTCTGCACTACAGAATTCGTGCCGGGCGCGCTGGTGGCTGCCGTCGATGCTCGCCTGCGGAGCGGGTCAGCTACGCCGGGCGAAACGGCCGGGGTCGGCCTGGTCGCGGGGTTTGACGATGATCTGGTCCAGGTTCACGTGCGGGGGGCGGCTCGCGGCGAAGGCGACGATTTCGGCGATGTCCTGGGCGACGAGCGGGTCGATACCTTCGTAGACCTTCGCGGCGCGCTCGGTGTCCCCGTCGAACCGGACTACGGAGAATTCCGTTTCCACCGCGCCGGGCGCGATCTCGGTGAGGCGGACCGGTTGCCCGAGCAGTTCACCGCGCAGGGTGCGGTGCAGCACGGCCTGGGCGTGTTTGGCGGAGGTGTAGCCGGAGCCGTTGTCGTAGGCGTGGAACGCGGCGACGGAAGTGATGGTGACGATCAGGCCGTCGCCGGAGGCGATGAGTTTCGGTAGCAGGGCCTTGGTCATCCGGAGCGTGCCCAGCACATTGGTTTCCCACATCCAGCGCCAGTCGTCGAGATCGGCCTCGGCGACAGTGGCCAGCCCTTTCGCGCCGCCCGCATTGTTGACCAGGACGTTCGCGCTGTCGACCGCTTCGGTGAACGCCGCGACCGATTCGTCGGAGGTGACATCGAGCTCGAGCGCGGTACCACCGATCTCGGCCGCCAGCTGCTGCAGCCGGTCGACCCGGCGGGCACCCACATACACGTGGTAACCCTGCTTCGCGAGTTCCCGTGCCGTGGCTTCCCCGATCCCCGAGCTGGCCCCGGTGACAACAGCGGTGCGTTTACCCATGGCCCCGATCCTAATTACCGCACTCCGCCCCAAGACCTCAGCGGCCCACCTTCGAGGTTCGGGGCCCGTCTCGTTCTGGAGCGACGGAGCGGGGGAGCGAAGCGGAGGAGCGGAGGAGTGAAGAACGAGACCAAGGGGGCCCCGAACCCCGCGACGCCGGAGGCGGCGCAAAATATTACTGTGATCAAGGAAGCGCGCAGTATCGACGGGACCGGCATCGCTTATCGGATCGACGGGCCCGCGGACGCGCCACCGCTGGTGCTGGTGCACGGCTGGTCTGCGGATCTGCGCTGCTGGGGGCGGGTGTTCGACGAGTTCGCCGCGGATTTCCGGGTGATCGCGGTGGATCTGCGCGGGCACGGATATTCGGGGGCGCCGGAGTCGGGTTACGACGAGCCGAAGAACTGGGCCGGTGATATCGCGGCGGTATTGGCAGCGGAATCGATCGACTCGGGTGCGGTACTGCTGGGGTGGTCCTACGGCGGGATCGTGCTCAGCGATTATCTCGCCGAGTACGGCAGCGGTGCGATCGCGGGCGTGGTCTACACCGGGGCCATGGCCAATATCGGCCGGGGTGTGCCGGGTGCCGAGGTCGGCGAGGCCATGCAGCAGGCCATCCCGGGCGTATTCGAGGAGAGCCCGGGGCGGGCGATGCGCGGGTTCTCCGCATTCGGGAATGCCAATACCGGGCCAGGCGCGGACAAGGGCGCGGACGCGCAACGGTTGTACGGGGCGAGCCTGGCGACCCCGCCGTTCGTCCGGAAGGCTCTGTTCTACCGGTCGGTCGACAACACCGAGACACTGCGCGGACTGGAAGTCCCGGTGCTGGTGCTGCACGGTTCGGCCGATCCGGTGGTACCGGCTGCCGACGGCCGCTATATCGCCGAAACCGCGCCCAGGGGCCGGGCCTCGATCTGGGAGGGCGCTCAGCACGGGCTGTTCATCGAGGATCCGGATCGGTTCGTCACCGAGGTCCGCGATTTCATCCGGGAGTGCGGTGCGTGATCGCGGCCCCGATACACATGCGGCGCGCGTGAACGACGCGAAATCCGGTATCTGTGATCACTTTCACCTCGCGGGAAGGAGCCGCCGGGTCGCTGTGTTGCACCGTGCAATATGGACATCGTGAGTGAACGCCCGGACCGACGGCCGAACCGTATCGCCGTACTGACGGTGCACACCTCACCACTGGCCCAGCCCGGTACCGGCGACGCCGGCGGTATGAACGTCTACGTGCTGCAGACCGCCGAACAGCTGGCCCAGCGGGGAACCGAGGTGGAGATTTTCACCCGGGCCACCTCCTCCGATCTGCCGCCGGTGCAGGAAGCCGCGCCCGGTGTGCTGGTGCGCAATGTGGTGGCGGGCCCGTTCGAGGGCTTGGACAAGCACGATCTGCCGACCCAGCTGTGTCCGTTCACCGCGGAGGTGCTGCGCCAGGAGGCCCGGCAGGTGCCCGGCTATTACGACCTGGTGCATTCGCATTACTGGTTGTCCGGTCAGGTGGGCTGGCTGGCGCGGGATCGCTGGCGGGTACCGCTGGTACATACCGCGCACACGCTGGCCGCGGTGAAGAACGCCGCGCTGGCCGACGGGGATTCGCCCGAACCGGTGACCCGGGAGATCGGGGAGAAGCAGGTGATCGCCGAGGCCGACCGCCTCACCGCCAACACTGCCCGGGAGGCCCGGCAGCTGGTCGAGCTGTACGGCGCGCTGCCCGAACGTATCGATATCGTGCCGCCTGGTGCGGACCTGACCCGCTACCGCCCCGGCGACCGTGCGGCCGCGCGGGCCGAGCTCGGTCTGGCCGCCGACGAGGAGATCGTCGCGTTCGTCGGCCGCATCCAGCCGTTGAAGGCGCCGGACGTACTGGTCCGGGCGGTTGCCGAGGCGATCCGGCGCCGGCCGGGCCGCAAACTGCGGGCGCTGATCGTCGGCGGGCCGTCGGGTACGGGGCTGGAGCGCCCGGACGCGCTCATCGAACTCGCGGACCAGCTCGGTATCAGCGACCATGTGACTTTCCTGCCGCCGCAGCCCGCCGACCGGCTGGTGCTGGTGTATCGGGCCGCGAATCTGGTGGCGGTGCCGAGTTACAACGAATCGTTCGGTTTGGTCGCGCTGGAAGCGCAAGCGGCCGGAACCCCGGTGCTTGCGGCGGCGGTCGGCGGTCTGGGCACCGCGGTCCGGCACGAGCACAGTGGGCTGCTGGTGGCGGGACATCGCATACCTGATTGGGCCGGTGCCCTGGAATACCTGCTGGACGATCCGGCCCGGCTGAATCTGATGGGGGAGCGCGCGGTGGCGCATGCCGCGGATTTCTCCTGGGCGCATACCGCGGAGAAACTGCTCGCCAGCTATACCGCCGCATTGTCCGGCTCCGGCCGTGCTCCCACTATCCTCGGCGAGAACCAGGCCAGATCGCGGGCGCTGTGGCGGCGCCGGACGGGAGTGCTCCGATGAGCGAGGTGGCGGATACCGCACGGATCGTCGAGGAGACACTGCGTGACCGCGAGATCGAATACACCCGCCCGGCCGACGAGGTGTTCGTCGCGGTGCTACCCGGCGAGCGGAAACTGAAAACCAATGTGATGCTCACCGTGGGCGGGCACGGGGTGCGGTTCGAATCGTTCGTCTGCCGAAAGCCCGACGAGAACTTCGAAGGCGTCTACAAATTCCTGCTGCGCCGCAACCGGCGGCTCTACGGTGTCGCCTACACGCTGGACAAGGTGGGCGATATCTACCTGGTCGGCCGCGCCGCCACCCATGCGGTGACGGCCGAGGAACTGGACCGTATCTTCGGTCAGATCCTCGAAGCGGTGGACGGTGACTTCAACACACTGCTCGAACTCGGTTTCGCCGAATCGATTCGCCGGGAATGGAAGTGGCGGGTTTCGCGCGGCGAATCACTGAAGAACCTGCGCGCGTTCGAGCACCTGGTCGACGGAAACTCCTGACGCAGCGTGTCCGATAATCGGTGGGTTATCGGACACCGCCCTTCGCGGGCGTCGTCGGTTCACACCCCGATCAGGGCGCGAACCTCTGTACCGAGTTCTCGGACACCTTCTGAGGCCTGCCGCCTGGGGCGCCGCCGACCTGCAGCTCGTCCGGTGCGACGGCGGCGCTCGGCATGATCGACGGTATGGAGGGGTGATGGCCGTCGCGCACCGCAACAGGCACACCCCAGGAATGCGCGTACGGGCGTTCGGGGTCGAGCCGGGCATATCATCGACCGCCGGGCGGGGATTGGGCGACAATCGGCGGATCGGAAAATTCGTGAGATGCCGGCGGCGCGGGATCGGCCGCCGTCGTGCGGACGGGCTGGTTGGGAGGCGGAGTGGCGGTTCTGGCGCTCGATATCGGGGCAACGAAATTCGCCGCGGGGCCGGTCGACGATACGGGGCGCGTCCACGCGGTCCGGCGGGCGCCGGTGCCGGCCGCCGATGTGTGGGAAGTGTGCCGCGATCTGCTGCTGGCAGTTGCCGGCGGCGATACGGTGACGGCGGTGGGGATCGGATCGGCGGGGCCGGTGGATGTTCCGGCCGGGATCACTGCGCCGCTCAATATCCCGGAGTGGCGTTCCGGATTCGGGATCGTCGCCGCGGTCGAAGCGCTCTTCCCGGGCGCGACCGTACGATTCGCGATCGACGGCGCGTGCCTGGCTCTCGCCGAACGGGATTCGGGCGCGTTGCGCGGCGTCCGCAACGCGTTGGCGATGACCGTCTCGTCCGGGATCGGTGGCGGGATCCTCGTCGACGGGCGGGTTTCGCTGGGCCGCACCGGGAATGCGGGGCATATCGGGCATATCGTCGTGCCTGGCTGGGAAGTTCCCTGCGCCTGCGGTGGCGTGGGATGTGTGGAAGCCGTGGCGAGCGGGATGTCTTCGGCGCGCTGGGCGCGGGAACGCGGCTGGACCGGCGACACCGGTGCCGAGCTGGCACAGGCCGCCCGGGCGGGTGACCCGATCGCCCTGGCCGCGCTGGAGCGGGCCGGTACCGCGCTCGGGCAGGCGATCAGTTCAGCGGCCGGACTACTGGATATCGATACGGTCGTCGTCGGTGGTGGTTTCGCCCATTCCGGCGAACCACTCTGGCGGCCGTTGCGCGCAGCGGTCGAGCGGCACGCCCGGCTGAACTTCGTGCGCGGGCTCCGGGTCGAACTGTCCCGGCTCGACGGCGGGGCCACCTTGGTAGGCGCCGGCGTTCTCGCCCACTCGGAAACGAACCCGTTCAATTCCGAAGCCCCGGCTATTCAGGAGGGGTAACTCTCGTTCAATCGGCCCCCGGCCCGCGCTCCTGCCCTATACACCGCATGGCAGGATTACCCGTATGACCTACACCCTCGTTTTGCTGCGCCACGGCGAGAGCGAATGGAATGCCCTGAACCTGTTCACCGGCTGGGTGGACGTGCACCTCACCGACAAGGGCATCGCCGAGGGTAAACGCGCCGGTGAACTGCTGGCCGAACACGGCATCCTGCCCGATATCGCCTACACCTCGCTGCTGCGGCGGGCGATCTCGACCGCGAATTTCGCGCTCGATGCCGCCGATCGGCACTGGATTCCGGTGGTCCGGGACTGGCGGCTCAACGAGCGGCACTACGGCGCGCTGCAGGGTAAGAACAAGGCCCAGATCCGCGACGAATACGGCGAGGACCAGTTCATGCTGTGGCGGCGTAGTTACGACACCCCGCCCCCGCCGATCGACCTGGGCGACGAATACAGCCAGTCGGGCGACCCGCGGTACGCCGATATCGAGGTTCCGCGCACGGAATGCCTGCTCGATGTGGTGAACCGGATGGTTCCGTACTGGGAGTCGACGATCTCGCAGGAACTGAAGACCGGCAAGACGGTGCTGGTTGCCGCGCACGGTAATTCACTGCGTGCGCTGGTGAAGCATCTGGACCGGATTTCCGACGACGATATCGCGGGGTTGAATATCCCGACCGGGATTCCGTTGCGTTATGAGCTCGACGAGGATATGCGGCCGGTGCGTCCGCGGGAGTACCTGGATCCGGAGGCCGCTGCCGCCGGGGCCGCCGCGGTCGCGAGCCAGGGTGGTCGCTGAGAGTTCACGAAAAGCGCCGTAGCCTGTGACGGGTTGCGGCGTTTTGGTTTTTGGGCTGTGTCGGATGGTGTGGGCGTTGGAGCTGTGAATCGCCGGTCTGTCCGACGCCGGAAGATCGACGCTGTTCAACCGCTTGTCCCGCATCTTCGTACTCGTCGCGAACTACCAGTGGACCGTCTGTCGGGGGATCCTGTTCTTGGGTGGACCGTGCTATCGGTGTAGATCGTCCGTGAAGGGGCGGGGCTGTAATTTTGGAGACGCTCCGCGTCTCGAGGGTGGGGCCCCGGGTAGCCCGGTTCTTCACTCCTCCGCTCCTCCGCTTCGCTCCACCGCTCCGTCGCTCCAGAACCGGGCGGGCCCCACCCGTGGTTCGGGGTGTTTGTGAAACTTCCCGGTGGGGCGCGATTGTTTTTGTGGCTGGATACCGAATTGTTTTGGGCGAAATCGGATTCGGGCGGAATCTGTCCCAGAAACTCTCGTTACCCGCCGGTAACGCTGTGTATGCTCTCGATCATTCGACCAGCTCGAGAGATGGATCACGACCTATGAAGTTCGTGTTACGCGCCACTGTGGCAATGGCCGCCGTCGCGCTGCTGGTGCCGCTGCTGGGTGGCGGCGCCGCGGCTACACCGGTGGTGACAGGACCGGATGGGGGAGCGGCGGGGGCGCAGTGGGCAGCCACCCACGACGGGCCGCAGCAGTACCCGAATATCCACATCACCTGGGATGTGCCGATCACGATGAGTGACGGCACGGTGTTGAAGGCGAATGTGTACCGGCCCGCCGATACCGCGTCCCGGCCGATCGACACCCGCACACCCGTGCTGGTGAATATGACGCCCTACACCAAGCTGGTGTCCAACCTCGTCGACCATATGGGGTCGGTCCCGGGTCTGTCCGATGCGGTGAACCAGCTGGCCCGCGATATCGATATGACCGGGACCCCGCTGTCCGGGCTCACCGATCTCACCAAGGCACTCGGTGGCGGTGCGATGCGGAACTTCGCCGTGGACCGGCAGCTGGTGAAGAGCGGCTATGTGCAGGTCGTGGTGGATGTCCGGGGTACCGGGTTTTCCCAGGGTGTATGGGACATGCTGCGGCAGCGGGAACAGGCCGATACGGTCGAGGTGATCGACTGGGCATCGCGCCAGCCCTGGTCGGATGGTCAGGTCGGGATGACCGGCATGTCGTATTCGGGGATCAATCAGCTCCAGGCCGCCGAGAAACATCCGCCCGCGCTGAAGGCGCTGTTCCCTGTGGTTCCGGGGAGCGATCTCGCCCAGGACGTGCTCATGCCCGGCGGCGGATTCGGCTTCAACTTCATCCCGCTGTGGATGATGGGGATCAACGCGACCAAATGGGTGCCGAATGTGGAATCCATGGTCAACGGGACCTTCGATCCGCGATGGTTGCACGACCGGCTGTCCTCGCCGTTCACCTACCTGGATGTTTTCCTCAACGCCTATACCACCCCGCGGGTGGAGGATCTCGATCCGCGGTTGCAGGAGATGATCCGCGGCGACAGCCCCGACCGGCAGGCCTGGCTGGGCGACCCGTCGAAAATCGAGGTGCCGACCTTCGTCACCGGTGGCTGGCACGATCTGTTCACCTACTCCGAATCGCAGATCTACAACCAGATGCCGCTCGCGCCCGGGCGCAAGCAGCTGCTCATGGGCGATACGTATCACATCAATTCGGGTAGTGAATCGGGCAAACCCGGGTTGCCGCCGCGGTTGGACGTGCTGCAGCGCGCCTGGTTCGACAGGTGGCTGAAGGGCATCGACAACGGGATCGATCGGTACGGGCCGGTAACCCTGCGCCAGCAGGGCGGGGGCTGGGTCACCAGGGACGGCTTCGGCGAGAGTGCCCCGGCCGACCGACAGGCCGAACACCGCCGGATGTACCTGTCGGCGGCGCCCAGCGGCACCGGCGGCCACAGCGTGCACGACGGATCGCTGACCACTGTCGCCGACAGCTCCGCGCGGCTGACTGTCGCGCCCGGCCTCACCGGGTTGTGCTCCAACGACGCCGGGCAGGCGACCGCGGGTGTTGTCGCGATCATCAATGCCTGTGGTGCGGATTCCCGGATCCAGGAATCGAACGGGCTGACCTTCACCAGTGCCCCGGTCACCCAGGCCGTCGATGTTTCCGGTCCGATCGCCGTGCATCTCGAGACCGTGCACGATGCGGCGGACGGGTACTGGTCGGTGACGGTCAACGATGTGGCTCCGGACGGGCAGTCACGGGTGTTGTCGTCGGGGCAGCTGATGGCCTCCCTGCGGGAGATCGACGAATCCCGCAGCAGCCGGTCGGCCAACGGTGACTACACCGATCCGCGGCCGTTCGTGACGATCGAACACCGCCGGCTCACCGTGCCGGGTGAGGTGACCACACTGGATATCGCGGTACCCGCGATCGAGGCGCGGCTGGAGCCGGGGCATCGGCTGCGGGTGGATGTGTATGCCGGTAACGCGCCGAAGGGTGTGCCGCCGCTGCCGATGCTTCTCGACACCGGGTTCAAACCGCAGCATGTGCAGCTCGACCCGAACCGGCCGAGTTTCGTGAACGTGCCGGTGCGCGGAAACCCCGGTTGGTGACCGCCCGCCGACGCTGAACGACGCGAACCCCGTTGTGTCCCAGACGCAACGGGGTTCGTCGTTATCGGGGGGTGGAACACGCCCGGATCGATTCGAAACCGGGGCCATGCCCAACAATGCGTAAACGCCCGGCGAACACCGCCGTAATCGCCCGTGACCTGCGTGAAACTTCACCGACCCCGGGTTTGTTTACGCGTCGTCGACCGTACGATTCTTGATGTGAGCGTTCCCCAGGCCGTACTGCTGGCAGTCCTGGCGGCTGTCGTCGGACTGGCCGTCGGTGGACTGGTGATCCCGTATGTGAACGCCCGGACGGCACAGCGCCGCCAGGCCGACTCCGGTCTCACCATGTCCCAAGTTCTCGACCTGATCGTGCTCGCCTCGGAAAGCGGTATCGCGGTCGTGGACGAATATCGCGATGTCGTGCTCGTCAATCCGCGCGCCGAGGAGCTCGGCCTGGTGCGCAACCGGTTGCTCGACGAACGCGCCTGGGAAGCGGTGGAGAAGGTACTGGCCACCGCCGAATCGGCGGAATTCGATCTCACCGCGGACAAACCCACACCGGGCCGGGGCCGGATCGCGGTGCGCGGACTGGCCCGGCCGCTGTCCCCGGAGGAAACCAGTTTCACCGTCCTGTTCGCCGACGACGATTCCGAACAGGCCCGGATGGAAGCCACCCGCCGCGATTTCGTCGCCAATGTGAGCCACGAGCTGAAGACCCCGGTCGGCGCGATGAGCCTGCTGGCCGAAGCACTGCTGGAATCGGCCGACGATCCCGAGGCCGTCCGGCATTTCGGGGAACGTGTCCTGGGCGAATCCAACCGGCTCGGGAAAATGGTCACCGAGCTGATCGCGCTGTCGCGCCTGCAGGGGGCGGAGAAACTGCCCGAACTCGAGGTCGTGGATGTCGATACGGTGGTCAGCCAGGCGGTGGATCGTTCGCGTACGGCCGCCGAAGCCGCCGGGATCACGGTCAGCACCGACCGGCCCAGTGGGCTCGAGGTCCGCGGCGACGAAACCCTGCTCATCACCGCCCTGTCGAACCTGGTGGAGAACGCCATCGCCTACTCGCCGCGCGGCTCGCATGTTTCGGTCAGCCGCTCGATCCGCGGTGACTATGTGGCGATGGCCGTCACCGACCGGGGGATCGGTATCGCCAAGGACGACCAGGAACGCGTTTTCGAACGTTTCTTCCGGTCCGATAAGGCGCGCTCCCGCGCGACCGGAGGAACCGGCCTGGGCCTGGCTATCGTGAAACATGTGGCCGCCAACCACAACGGTGAGATCACGCTGTGGAGCAAGCTCGGCACCGGCTCGACATTCACCCTGCGCATTCCCGCGCACCAGGAGGCCGACGGTAACGGCGCCGCCGGTCTGTCCGCGTTGACGAAGAGAGAACCCAGCCCGCGGCCGTCCGGCCCGGGCCGATCGAATGGTGTGGAGGCACGCAGATGACGAGTGTGTTGATCGTCGAGGATGAGGAATCGCTGGCCGATCCGCTCGCCTTCTTGCTGCGCAAGGAAGGTTTCGAGGTCACGGTCGTGGGGGGGGGGGCGGGGGCGGGGGGCGGGGGGGGCCGCGGCGGGGGGCCGTTGGTCGCGTTGGGGGGGGGGGGCCGGGGCCGGTTTGGCGCCGGCCGGGGGGTCGGCTTCCGTACGGGCCTGGGGGGGGGGGGGGCCCTGGGGGCCGGGGCCGCGTCCGGCCTGCTGATCTGGGGCCTGGTCTATTT